>CAYLVC010000241.1:0-5047 GCA_964387005.1 uncultured Dehalococcoidales bacterium
CAAGACCAAAACCCAGAAAGATATTTTCCTGGGTGAAATCGTCCTGAAAAAGTAACAACCGAAATTGGACAGCTTTCAGTAATCAGTCTCGAATGGACAATGTTCCAGAAAGCGGGACTGGTTACTGAAAGGCTGTTGTCCGTGATCAACTCTTGCAGAGCAAGTTTATTATAACCCGGAACCGGATGATTCTCAGAAGGCCGGGAAAAAATTTATTATTAGCCTGTAAGGCTAGAATTAGGAAGAGCTAATGGCAGGTATTATTTCATACGGTGCATACATACCCTTTTATAGAATAAGCCGGGCTGAAATTGCCAGGGCATGGGGATCAGCCTCATCTCCCGGGGAAAGAGCCGTGGCCAACTATGATGAAGACAGCCTGACGATGGCGCTGGCTGCCGCTCTTGATTGTACCAGGGGCATGAATAAAGGGAGTATCGGAGGGCTGTATTTCGCTTCAACCACCGCTCCTTATAAGGAAAAACAGACCGCCGCCACCATAGCCACGGTACTGGGTCTGCCGGCAGAGGCAGTTACCATGGACTTCTCCGGTTCTCTCAGATGCGGGACCAATGCCTTAAAAGCCGCCATGGACGCAGTTAACAGCCGTTCGGCGCAGAGTATCCTGGTATGCGTGGCAGACTGCCGGCTGGGTTATCCTGCAGGGCCGTTCGAACAGGCCTTCGGCGACGGAGCGGCGGCATTGCTGATAGGCAATGATGGGGCAGCAGCCGACATCGACCAGATATATTCCAAATATTATGAAATACAGGATGTCTGGAGATCAGACCGGGACACATTTGTACGCAGCGCAGAAGACCGTTTTTCCATGGATGAAGGTTATGTAAATACCATCACCGGCAGTGTTGCGGCAGCTCTTACCAAATCCGGACTGACTGCCAGGGACTTTGCCAGGGTTGCGCTTTATTCACCCAATACCCGGCAGCTGCGCGCAGTAATCCAGAAACTGGGATTCGATGAAAAAACGCAGTTGCAGGATGTGATGCACAGCTCAGTGGGTGATACCGGCAGCGCCATGGCTTTGATGAGCCTGGTTGCGGCCCTGGAACAGGCAGGTCAGGGCGAAAAGATCCTTCTGGCCGGATACGGCAACGGAGCGGATATATTTGTAATAAAGACAAATCCGCAGATCGCCAATCTGGCTAACAGAAGGGGCATCAGAAAACACCTGGCTTCCAAGAATATGATTTCAACTTACAGCCGATATATGCGCTGGCGCGAACTTATACAGGTACAGCCTCCGGCCCGTCCTCCGATAGAGATCAGGCAGCCGACTCCCGCCCCCCAGTGGCGTGAAGCACAATGGGAATTACGCCTTACAGGCACAAAATGCAAGCAATGCGGGACGCCCCAGTATCCCCCTCAGCGTATCTGCATAAATTGTCATACCAAGGACCAGATGGAACCATACACATTTTTTGATAAACCGGCCAGGGTGTTTTCCTTCAGCCATGATTATGTTATGCAGACGGTTGACCCACCGGTCACCATTACGTTTGTGGATTTCGAAGGCGGAGGAAGGTTAATGTGCGATATGACCGACCGCGACCCGGAGAGCATCAAAGTCGGGTTGCCGCTGGAAATGACGTTCCGCAAGCTATACTACGTCGGCGGCATCTACAATTACTGGTGGAAAGCCCAGCCTGTTAGAGTTCAGGAATAGTAAGGGACATAATGCTAATTCCGGCAAAGCCGGGTCAGGAAATAGGATAGATGGATAGTATAAAAGATAGAGTAGCCATAGTAGGAATGGGTTGTGTCAAGTTCGGAGAGAACTGGGGCAAGAGCCTGGAAGACATGATTATCGAGGCTGTATACGAGGCCTATGAGGATGCAGGAATTGATTCATCCGCCATCCAGGCAGCCTGGTGGGGGACGGTTTTTTCAGGAGAAACAGGCCAGATAGTGGCCGCGCCGCTCAAGCTGGCTTACATACCCGTTACACACGTAGAGAATGCCTGCGCCACAGGATCAGAAGCCATCAGGGGCGCCTGTTATGCCGTGGCTGCGGGTATATATGATGTCGTGCTGGCGGTTGGAGCGGAGAAGCTCAAGGATACCGGATTTTCCGGTCTTCCCCAGACCAGGCCGATTGCTACCTGGAGCTACAGGCTGACAACCCAGACGCCGGCGGCTGTTTTTGCCATGATGGCCACGGGTTATTTCGCCAAGTATGGTCTCAGCCATGAACAGGGTAAGAAACTACTGGCCCATATCGCAGTAAAAAATCATCATAACGGTTCACTAAATCCCAAGGCGCACTTCCAGAGGGAGATCACGCTTGAACAAGCCATTAATGCTCCCATGATTGCCTATCCCCTGGGTCTTTTCGATTGCTGCGGCGTCAGTGACGGAGCGGCGGCAGCTATAATAACCCGGGCGGACCTGGCCAAAAAGTTCCGGCCGGACCCGATCTATATCAAGTCTTTGCAGATATGCCAGGGGCCGCGGGAAGGCTGGATCAGCCAGGCTTATGATTTCGCCCATGTGGAAGAAACCTACCGGGGAGGCATTGCAGCCTATAAAGAAGCCGGTATCAAAGACCCCCGCAAAGAAATAAGCATAGCCGAGGTGCATGATTGCTTCGGTATAACCGAATTAACAATCATGGAAGACCTGCAATTCAGCCAGCGGGGAAAAGTGAGTGAAGATATTGAAGCCGGAACGTTCACTTTAAATGGCAGCCTGCCGGTAAATACCGACGGCGGACTCAAATGCTTCGGACATCCTATCGGGGCTACCGGCCTCAGGATGATGTACGAAGTCTACAAACAGCTACAGGGTAAAGCCGGCCCCCGCCAGGTCAAGAATCCCAGGTTGGGACTGACCCACAATCAGGGTGGTGAACCGGGAGCAGCGACCGTCAGCGTGTTAGTCGCAGGAAATGAGTTAGGCTAAACAAGACCTGCCGGAAAACAGGCCTGTGTCAAATTGGGTTAAAAAATTTTTGTTACTAAGGAAGTGAAAATGGGCGCACAGATCAGTTTACGCAGTGAAGAAAAATTGTTAAGAAAGGTAATAATCACCTCGGCTATAACAGGGCAAGGGGCAACTCCCATAATGTCAGAGTATTTACCCCTTACCCCGCAACAAATAGCGGATGATGCGGTTAAGGCCTGGGAAGCGGGAGCGGCCATTGTACATATACATGCCCGCAAGGAGGAGAATGGCGAGCCCACTCCCAACCTGGATGTTTTTCGCAAAATAGTGACTGATATCAAAAAGAGGTGTGATGTCATCATCAACATCACCACCGGCGGCGCCGGTACTCCCGATGAAAGGATCAAGGTAGTCCCGGAGTTCAAGCCGGAAATGGCTACGCTAAACTGCGGATCTCTCAGCGGTACAGCCATACAGGTCTATGAAAAGAACAAGGACAAAATCAAATACGAATGGGAAAAGGCCTTCCTGGCAAGGGAAAATTTCATCTTTGAAAATACCTACAAGATGATGCGCGAATACAGCCAGGCCTGCCGGGAAGCCAATACCCGTCCGGAAATCGAGATCTGGGATATCGGGCAAATCAGCGCCGTCAAGTTCATGCTTGACCGTAACTATATCACCGCTCCGATTCACCTTCAGTTCGTCATGGGAGCATTGAGCGGGATGCCGGCCACCATCGGCACACTGGTGTTTGTGAATGAGCGGGCTAGAGAAGTCCTCGGCAACTATTCCTGGTCTGTAGCTGCTGTCGGCAAAGACCAGATAACCGTAGGAGCGGCAGCCTTAGCCCTGGGCGGCAATGTCAGAGTAGGACTGGAAGACAGCCTGTATGCAGGCTACGGCAGGCTGGCCCGCACCAGCGCAGAACAAGTAGAACGCATAGTCAACATCGCCAGAGAGATGAGCATCCTGCCGGCTACCCCGGATGAGGCCAGAAAGATGCTGAATTTGAAGGGTCTCGACAAGGTAAACTATTAGAGGTATGTGAAATGACTGGTAAAGCTTTCAATCCCAAAATGTTTGAGCTGGAAAAAGAGGCGCACGAGAGGTTCAACAGTCTGCCGAAAGAGGCTGTTGATACACTGAGGAAAGTCACCCATGAAATGAAAGCCAAAGACCTGCCCAGCAAGTGGACCTACGATTCCCTGTGGGATATGCATAAGGCCGGGCGTTCCGGAGAAGTCGGCCATTTCATTTTTGAAATGATGTACGACATCTATATGGGGATAGAAGACGAACTGGTGGAAAACTCCATTGATACCCAGGTTCGCCTTTACCCGGACTATGTGCCCAGGTCTAACGATATCATTGAATATGCCATAAAGGCTTCAAAGGCTAAAATGCGCGCATTCATCAGCCAGGACCACTTCTTCCCCACCATGGGACAGGCCTGGGCCGCCCAGCAAAAAGTAGAAGAATTGAAACAGGCCGGAGAGCTGGAACAGACCTGCCAGTGCCTGGGCTCGCATATCCTGGCCTGGAGCCATCATCCGGACCAGATACACCTGGCGCACAAATACCCCAACATGGGAGCCGTGCTGTTCTATTGCCAGACCTACGGCGGCAACAACTGCGGTCCAACTCTGCGCATGTACGATGATGATGGCAGATTGGACCCCGAAGTGCAGGAGGTTGTAAAACTCTGCGCCCACTATAAAATACCCGTAATGACCGGTCATGCTACCATGACCTATGACCGGGTATTGCCCCTGGCTGAATATGCGGCAGAGGTGGGGGCACACCTGCTCTGGATGCATGCTGCCCCCTGGGCTGCGATGGTGGATAGAGCCACCGTGCAGCAGTACAGAGACCTGGTCAAACTGGGCTGCTACCTCCAGGTGGACGCCAACAAGGTCCTGCCCAGCATCATCTGGCCAATGATTGATCCCAACCAGGGACTGGGCTGGATGGCTGAACTGGGACCGGACCATATCATTCCATGCACCGACGGCGGACAGCCGTTTTTCGGCGACGCCCTGGACATCTGGAAGATGTTTGTGCGGGCCATGATACACTTCGGCATCAAGAATGAGGACATCAAAACCATGATCCAGAAAAATCCCGCCGAATTCCTGTATCTGGA
>CAYLVC010000242.1:0-5029 GCA_964387005.1 uncultured Dehalococcoidales bacterium
AAAATCAGATAATTATTATTAACATAATTCCTGGATGGACGCAAGAGCAGCAGTAAACGGCCTGACAAAAGCGCTAAGCAGGCATTGACAAGTTCCAGTCGGACTATTTATACTTCTTATACTTTGTTCTATCCAATGGTCTATAACGACCAGCTTCCGTAATTGAAACAAGGAGCAAGAGAAATGGCTGAATCCAGATACGGCAAATACATCATAACCGAAACAAATCAGGAAATTGCTTTACCCTCCTACCGCAGTGAGTCCAAAAAGGCCGAGGTCCAACCACCTGTGCCTGGCGGCAGGCCCCGCAAGAGGCCTACCCGTCTGATGTGGCTGGATAGTGAAGCTGTTCCGGGCGCTTTTTATTCCGAATGCGTCTGGATCTGGCCGGAATGCGCTTCCGAGGAACGCGCCGCCCAGGCCCATGTCCATCCTTTCGATGAGATAATTACCTTTTACGGCACCAATCCGGACGATCCTCATGACCTCTGCGGAGAGGCTGAGCTGTGGCTGGAGGATGAGAAACACATTATGACCAGAAGCTTCCTGGCCTTCGTTCCGGCGGGGATGAAACACTGTCCGCTGATTGTCAGGCGGGTGGACAGGCCGATCATTCATTTCACTATCGGACGCACTACCAAATATGAATAGAGAGAACAAAAGAAGCCGTTAATACGAACTACTGATCGTCTAATGTATGGACTGAGTTTTTCGATCAGCGAAGCCTGGGTCACCTGCCGACTCCGCAAGGGGGGAAGGTGACCGGGGCCTGCTCGTCGGAGGCTCAACCAGGCTTCGCTTAATGAGCATAGAAATCTTTATGTTACAAGAAGGTGAAACATGGCTAAAGAAAAATACGCGATACACTTTATCACAGAGGACAAACCCGGCCTGCAAATGCCAGGGTACCGTTCTTCCCTGCCTTCCCACAGGGCGGAACGAATGGCCGTTCTGGATGGAGAAGTCCTGCCGGCGGCTGATTTCCACGCCGAGGTGGTCTGGTTCTGGCCGGGGGAAAAGGGGAAATCCGAAGAGGCCTCTATCGAAAAGCCCCATTCCCATCCCTTTGACGAGATGGTCTCTTTTGTCGGCAGCGATCCAGGAGATATACATAACCTGTGCGGGGAAATCGAAATCTGGATCGACGGTGAGAAGCAGGTGATAGACAAAAGCTTCATGGCATATATTCCGGCGGGTGTGGTCCATGGCCCGCTGTACATCCGGCGCATCGAAAAACCCATTTTCCATTACTCCGCGGGGCCGGGCAAGAAGTACGAATAAGGTAAACGCCTTTGCACTTTTCACCATTTCATCAAAGCGTGTTACAATACCAGTATACGTTTGCCATTTGTTATGTGACCTGAAATAGATCGGCGATCGTTAAGTGGAATATGTTGATTAAGAGAATAGGTATCCTCTATCACCCCATGGCCCATGCCACCTGTACCAAAGCCCAGGAGATCGCTGATTTCGTTAATTCCAGGGGAGTCGATGCCTGGACATGTTCGGCCTGGGATACGGACAAAGCGATCAAGAGCCTGGACAGCACCGACTTGCTTATCACAGCCGGCGGCGACGGCACCATTTTAAGGGCAGCCCAGGTAGCTCTCCATCATCAAATCCCCATTACGGGCATCAACATGGGCAAACTGGGTTTTTTGACCGAGCTCAAAGCAGGTGAAGCGTTTGAACTGCTGCCGAAAATCCTGGCCGGTGACGGCTGGCTGGACGAAAGGTCAATGCTTGAGGCCGAAATACAGGAAGATATTCCCGGCAGCCGGCCGGGAAAATATTATTCTTTAAATGATGTTGTGCTGGCCCGCGGGGCTATTGTCAAGCTGATACAGGTTGCGGTGAGCATTGACTCCAAACCCCTGACGACCTACCGCGCCGACGGAATTATTCTTGCGACTGCTACCGGCAGCACAGGCTATTCACTGGCGGCCGGAGGTCCCGTATTGTATCCGCAATCAGCCGACACTCTGCTGGTACCCATTGTATCTCACCTGAGCCCGGGTTACAGCCTGATTTTGCCCGCTTCCAGCCGGGTTGAGTTGAAAACAGTCGGTCCCAGCCCGGCTACTTTGAGTATCGACGGGCACAATTACGAGATTTCAGGCAGCAGTGTTATAAGGGTGAGAAAAAGCGAGCAAAAGACCCGTTTTCTAAGGGTGCACCCGCCCGATACCTTTTTCAATTATCTGGAAGAAAAACTGAGAGGCAGGAAGTAATTGGACACTATAGAAAAAGCCAAAATAGGCGATGTTCCCCATATTCAGCGGCTGGTCAATGGTTTTGCCGAAAAAGGTGAAATGCTGGCCAGGCCGTTGAGTGAGATTTATGAAAACATTCGCGACTATTATGTTATAAAAAGGGGGAAGAAGGTAACTGCCTGTGTCTCCCTGCATGTCAGCTGGGCCGACCTGGCGGAGGTAAAAGCCCTGGCAGTGGCTGAAGGCTGCCAGAGGCAGGGACTGGGAGCCTTGCTGGTGTCGGCCTGTTTGAAAGAAGCCGCTGAGCTGGATATTCCCATCGTTTTCTGCCTGACTTATAAACCGGAATTTTTCGAAACACAGGGCTTTGTCAGGGTGGACAAGATGAAGCTGCCCAAAAAAGTCTGGACGGAGTGTTTTCACTGTCCCAAGTTTCCGGACTGTGACGAGGTAGCCATGTATTACACCATAAAAGAGGGGGCTCAGCTTGGCTGAAGAAAAGACTGTTTCAAGCCGCCGGCTTTTTGAGGGGCGGGCATTTAATGTTCGTATTGATACTGTTCTGACTGTTGATGGACGGGAGAGTACCCGTGAGATTGTGGAGCACAGCGCCTGCATAGCGGTCATAGCCGTGGATGCCGGTGGGGATATCCTGCTGGTCAGGCAATACCGCAAAGCCGTTGAAAAAGAGCTGTTGGAGATACCCGCCGGCGGGATAGACCCGGGTGAAGACCCTGAAACAGCCGTCAGACGGGAGCTTCAGGAAGAAATCGGCTACTTCCCCGGGAGGGTGAAGAGGCTGGGCGGTTTTTATTCTTCGCCGGGCTTCTGTACGGAATATCTTTATCTTTACCTGGCGACCGAACTTAAGCCCAGCCGCCTGTATGCCGAAGATACCCCGGGCATCGAGACCGTCAGGGTCAAACCGGAAGAGGTACGCCGGATGATCGATTCGGCTGAAATATGCGATTCTAAAAGCGTCGCCGGGCTGCTGTATTACCTGGGATTAGCTAAAAAGGACAGGATCATTTAAGCCGGAAACCTGATGGTGTTAGACCAGGCTGTTGATTCTTTTTCCTCCCAGCAGATGCATGTGCAAGTGCATCACCACCTGTCCGGCTTCACTGCCGGTGTTGATAACCAGTTTAAAGGCTTTACCCGTGCCCAGCTTTTGGGCCACGGAGTTGGCTGCTTCCATCATGTGCGCCATTACCGGAAGGTCGGCCGGGGTAATATCCGCTACTGAAACGATATGCTTTTTGGGAATAATCAGTATATGTACCGGGGCTTTGGGGTGAATATCCTTGAAGGCCAGCACGCTTTCATCCTGGTAGACGATATCGCCCGGGATTTTACCGGCAACAATCTGGCAAAAAACACAATCCGCCATGGATCTCTCCTTTTCATTTAAAATACAGCTTCAATTCTGACGTTTTTTAACCGGTCGGTATATCTATTTTATCAGGAAACAGGCTGAATAATATATCCTTTGATAAAATAATCGGGTACCGGGGTGTTATAATAGCATGTGGAAGGGGAATGAGTTGATGCAAACAGAAAACCTGATTCACGAAGACCGTCCTCAGACGGATTTATGGTTAAAGTTTATTCTCTTGGGGGTACTGGGGTTGACCCTGGTACTGGGATTTGTTTTGCTGGAGGTTGACCGGCTGGGGGCTGCAATCATGTTCGGTGTTACGGCTTTCGATGCCCTTCTTTTCAACTTTATCTTACCCCGCAGCTATCAAATATATACGGACAGGCTGGTGATCGTTTTGGGGCGTCCTTTTGCCATGACGATTCCCCTGACCGGAATAAAAACCGTCCGCAGGGTTTCAGGCATCAACGCCCTTGGCTCAAGCGGCGCTATCCGCTTCAGCACCTCCACCAAATTTGTGGTTGAAATAACCCGTAAGAAAGGTCTGAGCGTAATTATTTCTCCTTCGGACGGGGAGATTTTCCTTGACCATCTCCACCGGGTTATGAAAACCGGATAAGGGAGAAATTATGCAGTTGGAATCGAAGAGTCTGGAGATACTGGCAGAGGCCTTAAAGAGGCTGGAAGGTGGTTTTGCCATTTTGCCGGAGGTTGAAAACAAGCTCAACTACCCGGAGATAAGCAAGGTGCTGCTGGAAGTGGCAGACCGGCTTCAGGACAACTATCCGTACTTTCATCCCTATTATGCCGGCCAGATGCTCAAGCCGCCCCATCCCGTGGCTCGCCTGGCCTATATGCTGAGCCTCTGGATCAACCCCAATAATCACGCCATTGACGGTGGAAGGGCCAGTTCGCAGATGGAAAAAGAAGCGGTGGCCGGGATTGCCGGTATGTTCGGCTGGAAGACCTTCCTGGGTCACATCTGCGGCGGCGGCACAATGGCCAACCTGGAGGCTTTATGGGTGGGGGGCAAGCTCAACCCGGATAAGATGGTTGTGGCCTCCGAGATGGCCCATTATACCCACAGCCGGATTTCCGAGGTATTGAAGCTGCCTTTTCAGTCCATTCCCTGCAACAGCCTGGCGCAAATGGACCCGGAGGCCCTGGAAAAGGTGCTAAAAACAGGGAAAGCCGGTATGGTGGTGGCCACACTGGGAACAACCGGCACCGGCTCGATCGATCCCCTGCCCGAAATTCTGCGGCTAAAGGAAAAATATCATTTCCGCCTGCATGTGGATTCCGCTTACGGCGGCTATTTTACCCTGGCGGACAATTTGAGTTTTACCACGCGGCAGGCCTTCGATCTGCTGGAAAAAGCTGATTCTATTGTGGTTGATCCGCACAAGCACGGGCTTCAGCCCTACGGCTGCGGCTGCGT
>CAYLVC010000243.1:0-4999 GCA_964387005.1 uncultured Dehalococcoidales bacterium
AGGGTATCTCCAGGTTCAGGCGGATGTTTTTTAGACGGGCATTGACCTCAAACTGGGTGAGTTTCCGCCGTACCAGATCGGCGATGTCCGTGTTTTCCAGGTACAGCTCAAGCTGTCCGGATTCGGCCTGCGACAGGTCGCGCAGATCATTGGCCAGATGAGTCAATAAAACAGTCTGTTCCCTGATAGTGTCCAGGTGTTCCCTGTCTGCCTGGAAAACCCCGTCTTCTATACCGTCTACCGTGCCCTGGATAATAGTCAAAGGAGTCTTTAGTTCATGGGCTACATCCGAGACCAATCTGCGACGCGATTGTTCGCTTTTATCCAGCTTCTCCGCCATATCGTTGAAGGACCCGGCCAATCTGCCGGTCTCGTCACTGGATTCAACCTGTACCCTGTAGCTCAGATCGCCTTCAGAGATGTGCTTAGCCCCGGTATCGAGCGCCTTCAGAGGGCGGGTAATCTGGCGGGTAAGAAATATGCCCAGCAAAAAAGCAACGGCTGCGGCGATTATGCCGGCAATCCATAAATAGCTGTTGACCCGGCTGAGAAATGTTCCCTCCGGGCTCTGGATTTCAGCCCGGACGGCATTTTCCGAAATTCCGGGGGAGGTTTTGCCCCCCATGAAACCTTTACCTTTTCCCGCACCCGTGGGGTTATAAAAAAGTATTCCGGCCTGCTGTCCTGACACCTGGATTGCAACAGCATTCTCGTTACTCAGGCTTCCGGTGGATTTTCCGGTTAGTTCCCCGGAGGTGTCGGCAATAATCCGGCCGGATGTATCCGCCAGCAACAGACGGTCGTTACGGTTCCTCAAAGAGTCAACAAGAACTTCCGATACTCCATCCCATCCGCTGTTATCGGCATAGTATTTTTCCAGTGTGGTTACCAGCCGCTGGGTGTAGGCCGTATTGCCACCCTGAATATATTGCTGGAATTGCGTGGTAGTGTCACGGTTGGTCAGAAAGGCCATAAGACCGACTGATACCAGCACTACCACCAGAAGGGCGCCACCCAGTTTCCAGCGCAAACTGAGCAACTATTTTCCCTCCATTTTGTAACCCACCCCAAAAACCGTGATAAAGCAGTGCGGATGTTCGGGGTCCGGTTCTATCTTTTTCCTCAAGTTCTTGATATGGCTGTCGATGGTTCTCTCATAGCCTTCGTAGGCATCTCCCTGTACCCTGTCAAGAAGCTGCATGCGAGTGAAGACCTGTCCCGGATTTTCTGCCATAACCTTTAGAATATCGAATTCATTAGGTGTAAGATCAATCACTTTGTCGCCACGGCTGACCAGACGCTTCTGGACGTCGATGCTCAAATCGCCAATCCGGATAGTCTCCCGCGGATGTTCTCTGGGTTCGGAGCGGCGCAGCACTGCCCGAACTCGCGAGATCAGTTCCTTGGGATCGAAGGGCTTTGTGACGTAGTCATCAGCACCCATTTCCAGACCGACAATCTTGTCGGTTACTTCATCCCGGGCGGTAAGCATAATAACCGGCATATCTGTTACTTTTCTAATCGAGCGGCATACGTCCAGACCGGAAATTTCCGGCAGCATCAGGTCGAGTATCACCAGGTCAGGATGCTGTTTGAAAGCCGCCTCGATAGCCGTTTTGCCATCAAAGGCCGTGATTACCTGGTATCCCTCTTTTTCCAGGTAAGCTTTAATGATTTCCACGATCTTTTTCTCATCATCGACTACTAAAATCTTTTTCATAGTAATTTCCATTATAGCTTAATCTGACCTACAACCTTAATTTCCTATCCGGCCGGTCTTTCTGAAAATGGAAAAAGGGGTGGACCGTTTCCACCCCTCCGTTCCCCGACCATCGCCGGTTACTTAGTTAGTTGTTCTGCCTGACCCGGTCATTCTTCCTGAGCCTGTGCAGGTTCCCGGAACTCCGGTGCAGTTTTCCTGATTGCCCCTGAGGCCTTTTCCACGGCTTCCGTTCCCCATCGTATTCATTCCGCCGCTGTTTTTCTGACCTTTACCTCCGGCTCCAGCCCATTCCGGGGCTCCAGTGGTGGTGCGGTTGATTGCCAGTTCAACCCTTTCTCTCATCTGTGCCAGTCTCTGGTCGGCCAGTTCTTGAGTGAGGGTTCCCTCTTCAACCATCTTGTCCAGGGCGGCTTTCTTGTCTGCCATGATGGCGTTGATCAGCTCTTCTTCCTGGATGTTCTGGCCTGCGGCAATCTCAACCAGGCTTTTCCCTTCCTGTCTTAGCTCCCGGATTTCTTCAGCTGTAAGTCCCAGAAGCCCGGTTACGGACTCACTGATACCGTTTCCCATGCTGTTGAAATTCCCGAAGCCGTTACCTGCTCTCTGTGTTAGAGCGGGGGTATCGCCAGCTGTTACATTTGGGTTTGCAGCCAGTGCCGGTACCGCTATGGCTATCAACAGCAGTCCGGCTGCTCCGGTAACGATTAACCATTTAAAACTTTTTCTCATTTTGTTACTCCTTTATTTTTCTTGATAGAGCCTTTTGCTCAATCTGATACTTCTTATAATAAGGCTGAAATATGGAGAAATTATGGAGAAGGCATGTCGAATTGATGTGATTCAAATGAGTAGAATAACTACATTCACCGGTATATATACATAGAGGAAAAGGGGAGAAAACATCAACTAGCTTCTCCCCTTTTTTCGATTTCTAGATCGATTGGGATCTGATTAACAGGTGCGGTCCTTTAGTCTGGACATCTGGCGTAGAAAATCACCTGAAAAGGTTTTATCCTGCAATCTGGTCCGGTCCTGAATCTGGTCACCCGTGCAATCACAGTCCTGTAATCTCAGCCGGTCCTGAGTGCAATCCTCTGTGCAGGTACAGTCACTTGTCCTCAATTGCTTCTGCTGTGAAGCTCCATTGCTGCCTGGTCCGGCTGCCAGTGCAGGGATGGCGAGGGCTCCTACAAGTACGATTCCGGCTACTGTTGTCCCCACCAGTAATCTAAATTTCTTCATCATGTCAGTTACTCCTTTTTTTTATTTCTGCTATTTTACAGTTATTGGATTACAGAAGATGAATTTGGTATTTTTACCATAGTTTGCTTTTCTATGCGGAATGGTCCGATCAAATGGTTCCAGGTCTCTTTTGTCATGTGCACCACCCATTTCCAGTGGACCAAAATATGGATAATGATAATTACAATTAAAGCGATTGCCACCCAATCGTGAATATCTATCCAGGTGTGCCGGGTTATTCCGAGGAAAATTGATTCCAGTCCTCTTTTTCCGCTGCCGGAAGGCAACGCGAACCAGAGAATAAAACCGGAGACCGCTTCTACCAGACCAAGCATCAAAATGCTGAATACCAGGCCAAAAAGGTATACTCTCTTTTTCATATTGCACCTCTTTCTCAGTGATACCGATATTGTTTTGTTATTATCATCATAAGGTACCGGTATGGAGAAATTATGGAGAAGACATGAAGAACTTATGTAATTTAGAACAATAAAAAAAGTAGCCCTGATATCATAAATTATTGAAACCCCGGGCTACTTTTCAAGTAACGGAAATACTACTAATTCATAGGTTCTTCAGGCATTCTCCATTTTTTTCTGTAGTTCACTGGCGGCAATAAGGACCGGATCGAACACCGGGGCAACGGGCGGAGCATATCCCAGGTCCAGTCCCTCAACTTCATGTGCAGTCAAACCGGCTGTGATAGCCGTGGCAAAAACATCCATACGCTTGGCCACGCCCTCTTTTCCGACCAGTTGAGCCCCCAGAATTTTACCGGTTTTCCGGTCGGCTACCAGTTTTATCCTGATCCTGCTTACACCGGGGAAATAGTGAGCCCTGGAAGTCTGTTCAATGGTATTGGCAACAACACTGAGTCCCTCACGTCCGGCGTCTTTTTCACTCAGCCCTGTTCGGCCAACCTCTAGATCGAAGACCTTGAAAACGGCGGTTCCCACGATGCCGGCAAAGGATTCATCCTCTCCGGCCATATTGTTTCCGGCTATTCGTCCCTGTTTGTTGGCTGTTGTACCCAGAGGCATATAAACATTTCTCTTATAAACCCGGTGATAAGCTTCGGCGCAATCCCCGGCCGAAAAAATATCCGGCAGATTGGTCTGCATATGGTCGTTCACCCTGATCGCACCGGTCTGCCCCAGCTCTATGCCCGCTTCCCGGGCTATTTCGGAGTTGGGTCTGATACCCGTGCTTATCAACACTATATCGGCAGGCAGGCTGTCCCCGTTTTCCAGCACCGCCCGTTTGACAGCCGAGTTGTCACCCTGGAATTCCACTACGCCCTGTGATTTTATCAGAACCACACCATTGTTCCTGAGCTCTTCCTCGACCTTCTCGTTTATCTCGTCATCCATCGACCCCAGGATAGAAGGAGCCTTTTCAATAATGGTGACTGTAAGACCCCTGGCGGAAAAAGCCTCTGCCATTTCCATCCCTATATTACCTGCCCCGATGATTACGGCCTGTTTGGGGGAGTTTTGGGTTATATAGTCCTGAATAGCCAGACCATGTTCGAGCAGCCGCAGGGCGAATACTCCCCGGAGATCGGAACCTTTGATGGGAGGGAGTACCGGCCGTGCGCCGGTTGAGACCAGCAAGCGGTCGTAACCAAAGGTCTTTTCTTCTCCGCTGCCCAGGTCTTTGACCAGCACGGACCTGTCTGAAGGAGATATCTTGATTGCTTCATGATGAAGAAAGACGTCAATATTTCTCTTTTCTTTGAAGAAGCCGGCATCATAGACCACCAGGCTTTTACTCGATGGAACCTTGCCCCCAATAAAATAGGGCATACCGCAGGCGACATATGATACAAAACCGCTTTTTTCAAATACGCGTATCTCTGCCTGCGGCTTAAGACTTCGTATCTTGCTGGCTGCACTCATTCCGGCGGCTACACCCCCGATTACAACAAAACTCTCTTTTGACATTTCGTTCTCCTTAAGAAAATTGCCCAGGAGCGCCTGTTATGGATACTCCTGAGCATATGACTGATAAGTTGTGGTTTACCGCTAAGCAGCA
>CAYLVC010000244.1:0-4993 GCA_964387005.1 uncultured Dehalococcoidales bacterium
TTATTGAATACACTTTGTATGGCCTGGGTTTTCCCGGTGATGTGCTGTTTACCCGCCTGGATTTGACTCAGAATGATCCTGACTTGTGTTTGAAAATGCTCCGTGCCAGCCTCCGCGGCTGGCATTATGCCGTCGATAATCCTAAAGAAGCAGTGGATATAGTATTGAAATATGATAAAAGCGGAAAGTCCGATCGTGCTCATCAACTGTCGATGATGCGAGAAATATCCGGTCTGGTAAAAGTATCATGGAGAGAAATGGGCTATACCGACCGTATCACGGTGGAACAGATGATTAACATACTCCATCGGTATAAAGTGCTGGAAACCCTGATTGAGCCCGACAGAGTCTATACTAATAGATTTTGGGAAGAAGCACAGCAAAATTAGCTTTTGGCTAGTTTTGTTGTTACCCTCAAAACCCGTTGATGTCCATTTATTTCGGTAGAGGCGTTATCCTTTTTCGCAGCGTAAAAGTATTTCCTTCCTTTGGATCGTATGAATAACGCACTTCATCCATTAGCTCTTTAATAAAATAGATGCCCAGTCCGCCGATTTTTCTCTCCTCAAGCTCGGGGGTTAGGTCCGGCAAAGGGACCGAAGTAGGATCAAATGGTTTCCCTTTGTCGTTTATTGTAATCAGTATATCCTCTCCTTCCCGCTCCAGGACTAGTTTCATATAACCGGCTTGTCCGCCATAGGCATAGTTCATTACATTCGTACAGGCTTCATCAATGGCCAGTTGGACTTTGAATATGGTTCCCGGATCGGCGCCAAAACGGGTGAGAGTCTCATCCACAAAATCACTGATTACAGGCAAATTATCGGTTTTGCTTTCCAGTTCTATTTCGTTTTTAAGCTGTTTCATGTTTAATTTTGTCCGGAACGGCCTGATTCCATTTTAGTTTTCAACGGTGCTGAAAAACCTGCTATTACGGACTTTGGTATGAAGACCTGTATCTCTTCATATTAAGCCTGTACTGTTCATTCAGCACGGAGATTGTTGTTCATGAGATCAACAGCCGCGTTTACTTATGAATTTGTACTAAAGCTGCTGATAGCCTCATCTTCTTTTTCAAACATCTTAAATAGTTGTGAGAAGCCGGCTACATCGAATACTTCTTTTACATAGGGTTGCAAACAGGCTAAACGTATATCTCCCTGCTGTTTCCGGGCTTTTTTCAGTGCTGCCAGTAAAACCCTCAACCCTGAACTGCTGATGTACTCCAGTTTTTCCATGCTGACTACAACACTGACAGGCGTCTTTTCAGTAACGGTGTTTATTTTTTTCTCAACATCATTTGCGGCATAGGCATCCAAACGCCCCGTCAAATATAGAATATCGACATTGCCCGATTTCTTTTCCCCTATTTCCATTAAGTATCCTCCTTAAAAGGTTTTGGTATTAAGTATCATAATTTATCAATTATACGACAATATCTCATTGTTAAACAACAATAACTCTCCCCGCTTCGTATGTCAATAAGTTCTACTTGATATTTTTATACACGCCCGTATCCTTGACAGGACAAAATGGCACGTTTAAGATTAAAAAAAGACGCTGCATTTTGTGGCTGTTAACAGTGTACACAATGCTAAGGAGGACCGGCAAGCCCAGATGAAACACTCCCTTAAAGTCTCGATCATTACGCTTATTACTATTATAATGGTTTTTACCCTTGGATCAATATCCTGCACTACCCAGGATGACCCTCTGACGAACGAGGAAAGCAATAACCGCGTAGCCCAGGCGGCAGTGCATGTCACAGCCGTGGGTCTGGCTGAGATTCTGAAAGATATTGCTGAGGAATCCCAGCGAGTAGACCTGATCAGGAAATACATCGATCCCGTTCGTTTTTTTGACGATCAGTCAGGTTATTTTTACGTATACTACTATAATTGTATTAACTTGGCGCATGCCATTGACAAAACCCTGCCGGGGAAAGATTTGACGGAATACAAGGATATGAAAGGAAAACTGGTTATTCAGGAGCTTTCTGCCGCCTCAAAAAAGGGTGGGGGATTTGTGGATTTCTATTGGCCTCATCCCGAAACCAGGGTAGAACAAAAGAAAATAGGTTATGTTGAACCTGTACCAGGGACAGATTATTTTATCGGGACAGGTTATTATCCTGATACACGCTAAATCTGAAAAATCCAGGTCATAATCAAGATTCTGAAGTTAAGGCGGCAAGAAAATATTTGACTAAACAGTTTAGCAAATACAATCAAATTCCGGAAGAATTATGCCCTGAGCTTAAAACCATACTCCGCCGTGAACTGCGCAGAGGAAACCTTATATCAGTGGTTGAAACCGGCTGGTCAAAGGTTTCCCTGGCTGTTCGTATGCAAGGGCCTCTGGACCTGGTTTACATACAAAAAGCTGTGACGAAAAATACAGACCTGAAAATCTGGCATAGCCTTGACGTTAAAAATCCATTGGAAACGGGTGTGTTATGCCTGAGCGCCAGGCAAACCATCTCTGGCAGCCTCTCATAGCACTATAAACGCAGCTTTCAATCCAGCTTTCTTATCCGTGGTACGAGCATTATCGCCAAAAGCGCCAGTATTATTAAAAGCAAAGCAAATCCACCTATTACCCATTGCACCGGCGCAAACTCGGCTATCAAGCCGGCGGTAAAAGTGAAAAAGCTCAGTATACCCCATTCCATCATCAGTATGCTCATTACTCTTCCCATATAACGCTCATCGGTATAAGTCTGGAGTATAGCGTTGCTTAAGGTTCCTCTCAATGTCTGTCCAAGCCCCACAAACACTATTATTGCCAGTGATAATCCCCATGAAGTGGAAAAAGAAAATATTATCAGGGCTACACCTGAAATGAGACTGCTGATCATTAACATCAACCCGCGTCGCTTATTGGGAAAAGAGGCCATTACAATTGAACCGGCCAGCGCCCCTATAGCTGAAACACTGAATAAAATTCCCATGCCGGTGGCTCCGACATTCAGAATATTATCCACGAAAATGGGCAGCAGTTGACGGTAAGGCATGGATAGTACTACGGCCATCAATGTGAATCCCAGGATAAAGAAAAGCAGCTTTTCATTCTTGATATAGCGAAACCCGTCCTGGATATCGCGCAGAATATTCCTTGAACTGTGTGAGACCCTGCCGGTATGCTTTATTGAAAGGATTACAAAACCTCCATAAACATAGAGACCGGTCATGCAGTAGTATACCGCCTGAAAACTGAATGAATCTATCATAAAACCGGCTACGGCTGGAGCAACTAACGTGAGAACATTCATCCCCAGTGTATTGATGGATACCGCATTAAGAACATGCTCCTTATTCACAATCTCCGGAATAATCGATTGGCGTGAAGGCAGCATCAGTCCCATGATGCCCCCCTGCAAAAAAGACGACACCATCAACACCCACCAGGAACCCTCATTTTCCCTGCTTAAAAAACCGCTGCTCAAGGCCAGCGCTATACCCAGCGAAACGATTGCAGACAAAAATAATCCAAGGTATAGTATGCGTTTCTTTGGAAGGCGGTCGGCAATTGCACCGCCCAACATGGAACAAATAATCATAGGCAGAGCATGTGCCAGTGACATGGTACCCAGTAAAGCGGAGGAGTCGGTAAGACGGTAGATCAACAGCGATCCCGTTACCATCTGCATATTCATCGATGCATATTGTCCCATGACGCCGAATAGATACAGCCGGTAAACAGGATTCCTCAAAGAGCTGAATGTCCTGATTTCTCCGATGGCGGAAACCACTTTGCGTATTTTAGTTGATTTCATATTAATAGTTTAATAAAATTCAATATTCGTAAAATAACACATCAGTATTATAGCACATCCTGCCTCTGAAGCTACCCCGGGCGAATATTTTAAGGTCTGGATATTTGTCCGATGATCCCATATAATAGTATAAAAATTGAGGAAGTGAATAATGGGCAATTATGATAAATATATCTGTACCAAGCTTTTCAAGCGGGATATGCTGCCGGGACCTACGCCGGAAGAAAGAGACAGGATTGCAGCGGAAGGCAAGCGTATCAGCATGGAACACGTCCTCTGGATTGATGATGATATAATACCCGGCTCATATTACGGTGAGTCTACATGGATATGGCCGTCCTCTTATCCTGGCCAGATTTCATATGATGAACAGTTGAGTAGAACAGCTAACCCCAAACCCATGTTTCCCCATGCTCATGATTTTCCTGAGCTGCTTTCATGGTGGGGCACCGACCCGGGGCATCCGGAGGATACCACCACCATGGGCATGTTGATCGGAGATGAAGAGATCAGGCTGGATACCAGTTGGGTGGCTTATATTCCTGCCGGTGTGCTGCATATGCCTACACGGCCTAAGAATGGCAGGATTACTTCCCGGCCTGTTTGCCACTGGACCTCGGGACCGGGGGGAGTCTATACCCGCGATAAAGATGAAAAAGCCGCTGCCGGAGAAAAAGAACTGGCGGCTGCTCAGGCTGGTTTACCCTCTAACATCAAAAGAAGCGGCGATTTGAAAAACGCGCGTTTTCTCGTCTATGGTTATAAACCGGATGCAAAAAGACCTTCATATATGCGTCCCATCGATAATAAATACACTCGTCCGGTAGCCTACATCGACGAGGAGATTATTCCTGGGGCGGAATTTGGATGTGATACCCTGTGGTTTCTGCCCGGTAACCCTTCCAAATCAGGCCAGGTGATAATGGATAAACACACCTTGCCTTATGGTACGTCATTGACCATTACCGCCATGAACTACGCCGACATAACCGACCTTTGCGCCGAAGTCGAGCTCTGGATCGGTGGTGAAAAACACATAATCAATAAGAGTTTCGGAGCCTATATTCCGCCTGATGTTGAACAGGGACCGTTAATCATCCGTGATATAAAATGCCAGATATTTTTCATGATGTCTCAGCCGATTGGAGAGGGTATTAAGAAGTATCGCGGCAAATAGCCTGAACGGTTGACAGTGACGATTTGATGAATAGCACATCT
>CAYLVC010000245.1:0-4988 GCA_964387005.1 uncultured Dehalococcoidales bacterium
GCCCGAAGACGAGTTCGAGGACGAGGACGAGCCTATGCCGGAATCCAGCACCGAGGAGGTGATGAAGATAGTTCAGTCAGCACTGGTTGACGTGGGCGAATTACTGATGGCGGCTGAGAGAGTGCTCGCTAAGAAGAATGGCAGCGTGCCAGAAGCACCAGAGCCGATTGCCGACATTCCGTTGCCGGGCAAGCTGCAGGGAGGCTCATTTACCACAGAGCAGATGCCTGCCCCCAGCGTCCTACTTGAAATCAACCCCAATTCTGTGCCAGCCCAGCAGGTACTTGCTGAGCACGCTGTGATGTCGAAAGACCTCACGGACGCGTTCAACGCTTGGATGCCACAGGTGGGAGCGATGGTAAAAACAGCAGTCGCCGAGGAAGTGAAGAAGGCGGTTGCTGGATTACTTAAGAACACCAACTCTGCGCCCGTGCAGATAAGTCAGGTGTCACCCCGCATCATAAAGGTACGAAAGGAGAACACGCAATGACTAAGAAACTTTTGAAAGAGGCGGGCGCGATTGGTGCTGCCCGCGACATGGTCGGACAGTTACAGGAACAGGCGAAGAACGGTCAGATTGACGGTGCTTTGCTTGACCAACTGGAAGCCATCCTGAACGTGTCGGTGGACACCGCGTCAGACAAGCAACCTGACATGAAGTCCGAAGCCTCGGATGTTGCCAGCGAAGTCACAACCGCACCAAGTGACTCGTCTGTCCCATCCGGGATGCCATCCGACCTCGGCAAGGAAGAGGATTCTGGCGACTTGCCATCGGATGTATTTGAGGAGGAAAGCACGGAAGAAGAATCCGTACCGTCTGAGGAAGAAGAGGAGTCTGACATGGAAAAATCTGTACCCGCGAGCGCACGCCCGCCCAAGCCCAATCTTGTGTTCGATAAGGTTGAGGACTTTCAGCGCCGGCTGCCCGATTTCGTGAAGGCGATGGAAGGTGGGCGCATGAGCGATGCCCAGAAAATCGCCGGCAGCAACACACGCGATTTCGACACCATGTTCAACATGGCGCAGCACGCGTTGCTCAACGAAGGCGGCTGGACTACATCCAACCTCGCCAAGCTGAATGGCATCGCAACCGAGAACGCGCTGAAGCTGGAGAAATCCATCACCGCTTCCAGCGTGCCGGGCATCTATCTGATTCGTCTCGCGAAACTGATGCTGCCTGTTTACGCTGGTCTCACCAATCGCATCCCTGCGGATTCCCCGAAAGGCATGGGCGCAGAGAAAGCCACATGGCGTGCGCAGCTTGGATTCGGCTCGCTGTCTGAATCCAGCTTCTTCCGCATCGCCGAAGCAAATATCGGTGTTGAACCCCCGACCGACTTTCTGACCTTTGAGTCGCCATACAATGACCTGTCCGTCAACGACAGCGTTACCCTGAAGGCGCTTCGCGCGTCTGCCGGGTACTCTGACCCGCTGCAAATCAGCGTCATCAAGTCCATGAGCGCACTCCTGCGTGGTCAGGAACGCGTCCTCTTGGGCGGCAACAACGCTGCCATCTCTGCTGCAAGCACCATTTCCATTGCGCAGGGAACACCCGCCGAAACAGTCATCGCGGCTGGTTCGTACGTGGTCGGTGTGACCGCCCTCACCTATGAGGGTTGGTTGGCACAGTCAAAGGGTGGTAGCGCGGCAATCGGCGAAACCACGCATGCAGTTTCTGCTCAGTTCGTGCTTGGTGCTGGCTCGTCCATCACCGCGACATGGGCTGCAGTTCCCGGTGCGGTCGCCTACAACGTGTACCTGTCAGGTTCATCTGGTCACTACTCCGGTTCATCCGCGAAGTGGCAGCAGCAGGTCATGATTAACAAGGCGGTCATCAGCACGCTTGGGACAGGCAATACCCCGCCCACTGCGGACACGACCGCCAATGCCACTTACGGTATCGAGGGTTTGATTCCGTGGTGCGCATCGGGCAGCGTTTACAACAACGCAATTCCCGACAAGCAGACTATCACCGACAATGCCGGTGCTGGGTTGACCGCAGGCAACGGAGGCATCACGCAGTTCGATTCCATCCTTGCCAGCCTGTGGACGACTTGGAATACCGCGCCATCCCTGATGGTGATGTCGCCGAACATGAACTCCACGCTGGTCGGTAAACTGCAGTCGCTGGGAAGCGGCGCGTTCTACCGCATCGATGTCGGCAACGAGCGCAACACCGTGAACGGTGGTCTGATGGTCACCGGGTACGTCAACAAGTTCGCACCGTTCGCTGATGGAACTCCGCGCATGATTGATGTGATTCCGCATCCGTACATGCCGGAAGGAACTGTCCTCTTTATCAGCGAGACCATCCCGTACCCGATGGGCAACGAGACCCGTGGATTCGTCCGCGATGTGCTCATGCCATACACCTACTTCCCGCTGCCCTCACAGGCGGCTGGCGTGAATCAAATCACGTACAACTATGCCATCACCACTTCCCAGACCTTGGAATGCTTCAATCCCGGTCCTCAGGCAGCGCTGGTTGGCGTGGATTACACCGCGTAGGCGAATGGATACGGCTGAGATTCAGCTTATTGGCTTTGACGAACTGGCGAGGGCGCTGGAGGGCGCAGACGCGCTTTTCAAACCCCTCGCCACGCGAGCCATCGCATTAAGCTTGAATGCCATCGAAGAACGGATAGCACCTTATCCACCGCAGCCCAGCCGGACAAGAGCAAAGTCCTTTAACACGTACGTGCGCGGTCAGGGTCAGTACCCGAAAAGCGCTTTTGTGGCTGATTCAAACGAGCCGGGAGGATATCGCGTCAAGCGGGTATCCAAAGGCAGGATTCGCATGACCAGCCAGCAGATGGGCGCGAGCTTTAAATCAAAGGTTGAAATGACCAAGACTGGCATTAACGGCGAACTTAGAAATGACGCTTCGTACTCCGGTTATGTGTTGGGGTCAGAGAATACCTCAAGCAAACCGCATCAGGTTGACTTCCACGCATTGACCGGGTGGACAAGCACAGAGGAAGCCATCAGTCAGGCTACGCCGGATATCAAAAACAGTATCAATGATGCCATCAATGAGCTACTAAAGAAAATGGCAGGTCACTAATGGATTACACAACGGTCGAGCGGGTCAAACAGGAAATGCACATCGTCAGCGGGTCAAGCGCAGATGACGCGCTTCTGGCAGCGCTGGTGACAACTGCGTCACGCGCTTGGGACAGGCTATGTACCGGTGTGATGGACGCAGAGAATTACTTCCTGCGCGAGGATGTGGTGGACGAGGTACTTGAGGGACAGATTGATTATCTGGGGCAGGCAATTCTTTGCTATCCCCATAAACCAATCGTCCATTCAGTTTCATCGTTTACCTTTCAAGCGCGTTCCATTGATGCCGCTTACACGGTTGACCCATCCAGAATCGACTTTGCCGGTACGCGGGTGGTGGCTTATCCATCCAGTCTTTCGATTGGATTTCCATCGAAGTGCCGGGTGGTCATCAGTTACAACGGTGGGCTGGCAACCAGCGGGAGCGCACTCCCCGCCGACATGCAGGAACTCGTTTCCATTCTTGCTGCGCGTTTCTATCGAGAGGCTGAAACAGGTCTGGCTGATTCGATTGGCGTAGCGGAACTTGCTCAACTGGTGTACACACGGGCGTACCCGGTCAGGGTAGTGGATGGAGCGGAGTTCTACAAACGCAGGGTAGGATGGAGGCATCCGGCATGAGCGCAGAAGTACAGGATATTCTTATCCGACTTGCGGCTATCCAGCGCGAGCTAATCGACCCGGTATCGGGGCTGCCTTTGGTGGCGTTTGACAATGTTCCTTATATCGTCAACACAGCCGATATGCCATTGTTCGTGAACTTCGCCGGGGCGCTGAATCGCAACGATGTTGCCGGAAGCGACCACGAAGCCCGCACGTTCAACGAGACGAGAAATTACACAATGGTGCTTTACCACAGCCCATTTGGTTCGGGTGTGGAGGGCGAGAAGTCAGGACTACTGTCGCCATTCTTCAAAATGGTCTACGACAAGTTTGGGGCTTACCCGCACCTGAAAAATCTTGGTGGCGTTCTGGAAGCCAAGCTTATCTCTGACAGCGGTATGACTGTGGTCAGATTTTCCAATCAGGACTACTTCGGTGTGCGGTTTACGCTGCAGGTGGTCAGTAAAATACGCCGCCCGTTTGGGGATGGCGAGTAAAGGAGAAATATTATGAGTGCACCAAGCACGATTCGGTCTACTGCTGGTTTTCGTAGCCTTGTTCTGTTTGAGTTAAACGGAAGCGGTTACCCTATTGGGGCTACCACTCTGGAGAAACAAACGCTTTACACCATCGCAGGCGGGTCGGTTATTTCTGGCTCAACCGTGGCGGTCAACGTGGGTGCGACAGTATCCGGTTCTGTCGGGTATTATGGCATCAAGGCATCGGGCGCAAAGGTACTGACCATCAACGACCCGACTCCGCGCGTCATTCCTCACGTGGGTGATGACGGGGTCATTTGTCTGCAGGTGCTGCCTGCTACCGAGCCAGCCAGCGGCGAACTCCGTTTGGACAAAACGAATGACATCGTTGATGCCATCGCCGCGAATGTCAAGAAATTCACAATTGCCGAAGCCAACCTGCTCGGCTCGATTACCTCGCAACGAGGTTACGAGAATCAGGTGGGCGCGATGGCATACTCGTTTGGTCAGGACACCGACCCGGACTCATCGAACTTTGGTTCTACCGTCTGGGACTTCCGCCTGTTCCCCAAAGTGACCGTGTTCCAACGCGACACCGGTTACACGCAGGAAATCAACGAGCGCATGTATGCGTTCACCCCGGCTTACGCCACCAAGCACTTATGGGGCGCGTCATTCTCAATGACCACCGAGGGATTTGTGCGCGGGCAGATTGTAAGGGGCGTGTCACAGTACAAGCCGGTCGTTGTGTCTTATCTTGGGGATGGTGCAACAAAGGCGTTTGTGTTCAACTCGGAAGTGCCGGCATACTCAGCCGATAAAATCGCGGTCTGGGTGGATGGC
>CAYLVC010000246.1:0-4971 GCA_964387005.1 uncultured Dehalococcoidales bacterium
ACAATACGAATACCTGTTCAGGGACTGGGGGTCGGTAAAGTTGGGGACGATGGTATCCGGGCTCTCCCTACCCCAGATAACAGACGGCCTTGCGGGTCTGGGGATCGGCGATGACGCGGGCGTAACGCCCGTGGTATGCGGACGGGACGTCGATGATCTTGAGGATGTCACGGTAGTCGGTGTATCCGGGGAGGAGGTCGTCCAGGGCGTTGGGGGAGTTTGAAAAGAAAGCGGAGTTGAACCTGGCCTCCGGCCGGCCGGGATAGATGGGCAGGTAGATGATGTCCGCTTCAACCAGGTCCTGGAAAAAGTGGGTGCCGTAGGAGACTTCGGGTTCGTGGCCGGCTTCTTCGCGGGCGACTTCCACCAGGACGGACACGTTATCGATGTCGGCGTAGCCGACGTTGACGCCCAGCGTGATGTTGTTGCTGCCCCAGCGGCCCGGACCGACAGCCATGATTTTGTCACCCTGGCCGCGCAGGAGGTCGTTGAGCCTGCCGACAACCCTGCCCAGGGAGCGTTTCATATCCATGGAGACCAGCCCGGCGTATTTCAGAGGGTCGATGTAAAGGATATAGCGTATGTCATTGACTTCTCCGCCGTTGATGGCCCGTCCGGAGCGGAAGAGCACCTGCCCGGCGGGCAGGTCGCGGGGCAGGGAAAGCAGGGAGTCCGCTACCCGGGGCAGCCTTAAAGGCCGGCATTGGAGCAGGTTGATGCGGATGCTCTCATCTTCTTCAATCGTGGCCGTAAACTCGGTGTCAACGGGTTGTCCCCAGGCTTTTTCCAGTTTGCCGAGCATCTCCGAGAGTATATTGACCAGAGATGTCCTTTTTATCAGGTTGTTAAAGGTCAGGGCCAGCTTGTCAGAGGTACTCTCAAGAACATTGAAAAGGGGGTCCTTGACATAACCTTCTTCCAGGGTCGAGACCAGCAGATGGAGGTGAGGGTAGTCCATCTCAGCCAGCACTTCCCTCAGCGGGAGGGTTGAAAAGTCATTGGCGGCCAGGTCCAGCAGGTCGACGTTTTTCTGGGAATACTTGACTATCTGCATCCCGGTCTCGGGTCTCAGCCGGGGGTGGCTGGCGGCGATCATCCTGGGGTAGTCTCCCCCCACCCGGTTGACGGCCCGGGTACCCAGGCCGAAGACCAGCCGGATCATGCCTTTGAGGGGATCGATGCGGTCGGACCAGGCGTACATGTTGCGTGAAAAAGCCACTCCTGCCAGGGCGGGAAAGAAGAAACGTTTATAGGAGCTGCCTGAGACCCGCTGCACCAGGATGGCCATTTGTTCGTCGGACTCGCCCAGTCCCCTTTTCTTGCGGTATATAAGGGCGTCCGGATTGAGGGCGCTGGCATAGACCAGTTTGACGGCCCTGGAGAAATTGGCCAGGCGGTCATCGGGACTGCCCTGGTTGGCGCAGAATTCGCTCCGGTATTTTCCGGCAAAGGCATTGCCGTAGCTGTCTTCCTGGAGGCTGCTGGAACGGACGATGATGGGTGACTGGCCGAAATAGTCCAGCATGTCCCTGAAAAGGGTCGTAATTTCCCTGGGGAACTGGCCCTGGAGAAATTGCTGTTCGACTGCCTGGAATTCCTCGCGGGAAATCTGGGAGTTGCGGGAGAGCTGCAAGCGCAGGCGGAAGAGGTCGTTATTGATCAGGAAAGTAAAGAAAACATCCGAGCCGATGTAGAAAGAGTCATGCTCCTCCAGTACCTGTGAAAAGTCGGTTTTGCCTTCCTCCTGGAGCAGGACGCGGCGCGCCACCAGCATACCGGCGGCTTTGCCGCCGATGCGTCCGGAGCCGATCATGCGGTCCCGTATGCGCAGCAGATCTTCCGTTCTTAAATAGCGGTCGGCCAGCCCGATGAACTGGGGGTGGCTGCCGATCATGATGCGGCTTAATTCCTGGCGCAGGGCGGTGATTTCACGGGAGGCTTCAGGTATCTCGGCCGCCAGCCCCTGGTACTGTATCAGCTTGCTGTAAACGCTGTCCCAGGGTGCGATGGAGCTGGACATGGGTCTGAGAGGCCTGGTGCTGGCGGTGGATGAGACGGCTGCCGCATCCACGCTGCGGAATACGGGCTGCCAGTCGGCTTCCGATATGAGATGGGGCAGGAACATCTGTGCGGAATAACGGTCCCAGACCTTGAGAGGATGAATGTAGGCCTTTCCGTCCACATGAAATATGTCCAGCAGGACCTGGGTAGTGTCACGTATACGGGCAACGGCGGCATGAGAGTGCTGGTTGCGCGTCAGGGCGAAATAGGTGACGGTCTTGAGCTCGAAGAGATAAGGGCAGGAGACCTGGAAAAAATTAGCCAGCAATTCATCCGTAGCCCACTTGCTGACCAGGTCGGAGAGATTGTCGAAGATATAGCAGACCTCTTCTCCATTTTTTTCGATGATGCGGTGAACGGCTGCGCTGAAATAGTCGAAGCCCGGAGAAGGGTCTACTTCAATAATTTCCATCCCGCGGCGGGGTCCAAGGACGGGCTGATGGGAGGCGAAACGCAGGTAGATGCATTTGAGGCCGTCATTGATAGACTGGTCGGCAAAGGACCCGGCGAAATGGATGTACTCCTTGATGTCCTCCGTCTGCCAGACCACGTTGTCCCCCTGGCGGAATCCCTGGAGAAGGTCGTCCAGCATCCTGATTCCGCTTCCAATGGTCTTTTGCCCGCCGCTGTTCATTCTCCGTTTTTCTCCTTTAACCGGTGCTGATTTATTATAATGCCTGGACGGCGCCCTTGTCCCACCGGACTTTTCAATTGTTAGCTACTTGTTATACGAGAGTGTGTTTTGTTACTTTTTTGTGAATTGTATGGGTTATCGTAAATAGAGTATGGATATTAATTTGACAAAACAACCAACCGGCCGCCGGGAGCAGGGAAATGACTGATCTGTTAGCCTCAGCCGTAACCTTTAAAAAGGCTACACCGGAAAAGCTGGCCTTCATAATCCTGAACATGATCGATCTGGGCCTGACCCTCTTCGCGACATCCTGCGGCGCCCATGAGCTGAATCCCCTGATGAACAGGATGCTGGCCGCCCCGTTCCTGATGTACATGGTAAAGGTGGGCATTCCGGTATTCCTGGCCTGGCTTCTGCCCGGTAAGATATTGATCCCTTCAATCGCCCTGCTGACGGTGGTAGCAGGCTGGAACCTGCGTGAGCTGCTGATCTATTTTCTGTAGCGGCAGCCCGCCGGTGTTTGAGGCCATTGGGAAAAAAACCGGAAAAAAATGCACTATAGAGTGGATGTGAAGTGGGATATTGTTATTGTAGTATGAAAAACAGCACCATCACAGAACGCACGGGATTCGGTCCTTCGGTGTGTGAATATCCGGTTAAAAACCGGAAAGGGGTGGATGCAGGGAGGCGGAATGTCACACAAATGCAGTGAATGCGGAGCTATTCTGAGTTCTTACAACACCGGAAGTTTGTGCTTTCCCTGTCAGAAAAAGAGAAAAGACAGCATTGTTGAGAGGATTGCCACATCAAAGTGCGAACGGCTCGAATACCTGGACTTCCTGCTGGGAACCCGGACCGGCGAGAAAATCAGGTCCCTGCCTCAAAAATCAGCCGCTGCTTCAGGTCTGCACCTCAGTCCGGACGAAGCCGGCAGCAAGCAGGAGAGCCTGGAAAAAATCGAGCATAACCTTCTTAACTGGAAACCCAGGGTACAGATCAGCCTCAATCCCCTGGCCGCCAGGGCGGTTACATCCCCAAGATCAGCAGCCCGTTATGACCGGGGGTGATCATGCTATTCGTCCAACCATAACACCTGACCCGAGTGCAAAAAGGTTCGTTATTCAATTGTTTGACCTCTGTTAATGTCATGCTGGAGCATCCGGATTGCTCCTTTCCTTGCCCTCAATCGGCGCGAAGCATCACCATCCTTTAATTTGCCCACTTGCAAGGTTGTCCTCTCAGCCCTACAATTGAATTACTCAGTCAGAGGGTAATTTGTTGCAGGAGAATGGCTAATTATGGAAGTTGAATGGTTGATCCTGGCGGATGCCGCCCAGGTAGTGGGCAATAAGCTTTTTCTGATGGGTGGGGGATGGGACAGACTGACCGTGAACAAACAGTTTCCGGCTGACCAGAGGTGCGCTCTGGCCCTGGCCTTAAGGGTGAACTGGACGGAGACTAACCAGAAGCACGATTTTGAAATAGAGATCATGGCCGAAGACAGCCTTACCGAGCAGCCCCGCAGCCTGATGAAAGCCGGAGGCCAGTTTGAGCTGGGCAGGCCGCCGGGCATCAGTCCCGGCCAGGAACAGCGCTTCCAGATGGCCCTGGATATGAATCTCAAGATCGACGCTCCCGGCACCAAATATGTCATTGCCCGTGTAGGAGGACAGGAGATGCGGAGATTGAGCTTCAATGTCATCCAGGGGCAAAATTTCCCCAGACCGGAAAAAAGGCCCGACCTGGCCTGAGCGGGGTGACTGGAAAAGGTTGAATCCGGCGGTTAACCGGTCTACAATAACTAATATCGAAAACAGTTGCCGGATATCCGGCGGATACCCGGCCGGAAAAGAGATTAAAACACGAACAAGATTGATGGCATAGTTGAAAACCTGCTGTACACGATGCCCTTAATTCACAAAAAACTGACTAAAATCACTCCCCCGGAGGTGGATTGCGGCATCCGCATGTCACGGCTGCACATCGGTGTTTTGTCGATGCTGGCTGAAAGTTCTCCGCCCATAAGCGAAATAGCCGGCGCCTTTATTGTACCTAACTCCCAGATGACGCACCTGATCGACCAGCTTGTCGGAGCCGGCCTGGTGGAACGGACGAAAGATCCCCTGGACCGCAGGGTAAAGGTTATCGTACTTTCTGCCAGGGGGAGGGAAGTCTTCAGGCAGTGTGACGCACATCTAAGAGAAAATATGAAAAACATGCTCTCCGATTTGTCTGAGAAAGAGCTGATGGATCTTTCAGAATCGCTGATCAAGCTG
>CAYLVC010000247.1:0-2886 GCA_964387005.1 uncultured Dehalococcoidales bacterium
CTTTGTATGGTACACCATGCTGATCTTTGAAAGCTTGTGTTCCTAAAAGGTTATTATTGAGCAAATTATAAACCGACGTTGTCCTGTCTTTGGTGATGTAATCCATTTTATTCTTCTGTTCGAAAAAGTAATATCGGTAAAACAAATCCAGGGCGGTTGAGTCCAACAGATTCCCGTTTTTATGTTCACGAAAAACACGGGCCGCTTTTGCTTTACCATCCGCGATTTCAGGTAACCGAGAAAGATTTTCGTCTTGAACATCCACCACGAAGACTGTCTGCGGTTCTGAACATTCGGAGTTACGATTGCAGCGGCCTGCTGCTTGAACAATACTATCCAGCCCTGCCTCGGCACGAATCACGCAACCGAAAGAGATGTCCACACCTGCCTCAATGAGCTGAGTGCTTACACACAGGACCTGTCGTTTTTCATCAAGTGTTGCCTTGAGACGGTCAATAATTGTTATGCGATGAGCCGGGCAAATATCAGTAGACAGAAAGGCTTTTTCACACTTGAGTTCAAGAGTATTACAGTATGCATACACCTCACGGGCATCAGCTTTGGTATTAAGAATAACGAGGACGCTCTTTCCTAAATCGAGTTGTGTTTTTGCCAAATCGGCAATCTGTCCGTACGTCATTGGCACTTTTGTTTTATCATCGATGCGGGCACGTTCAAAGATCCTTAACTCGTCCTGAGTGAGATTGACGAGAGCGGAGTTTTGAGAGATTAGAACGCTGCGTTCCACTTTATCCAAATGCGGCTGTGTTGCGGTACAGAGTAAAATGGTCGACTTTCCGAATAGCTGCAGGAAATTTACTGCATCATTGAACAAATGGACGCATTTTATCGGTAGTGCTTGGATTTCATCAAAAACCAGAACTGCCTCCGACATATTGTGAAACTTGCGTAGTTTAGATGCTTTATTGCTATAAATAGTCTCCAGGAATTGCACCATCGTGGTCAGGATAATCGGATTATCCCATCGTGAAGTCAGTAAACGGTACGACTCCTCGTAATCATCAGTATCGTTCGGCAATTCAATGTTTGAATGGTGTTCTAAAATCAATTCGTCTGTCTTTAGATACGCCTCACAATACTCCCGTTCTTTTTCAGTCTTAGTGCATCGCATACTCTTATCACATGCCGCCAGTGCACAACGCATTGTTTTTGCCGTCTGGTCAAGAATAGATAAGTAGGGGATAACATAGATAATTCGTTTCAGGTTGTGGATTCTGGCGTGTTCAAGTGCGAAGCGCAAACTGGAGAGCGTCTTTCCACCACCTGTGGGGACAGACAATGTGTAAATACCCTGAGGACGTTCACCAGCCTGTTTGCATTGTTCGGAAATGTTTTTACGAACAGAATCAAGTGCAGACGATACAGGAAATATACTAAGATGTTCGTTCAAACATCGAATCAATAGTATCCAGTCTGGGGACTCTTCACCGATGAACATTCCTGCCGCATTGCATCGGTCGGCATCCACGAGGCAAGAATAACACGCCTTCGTCAGAAGATGCAACATAAAGCGCGGGTTTAATTTCTTTTCTTGACTCATTTGACAAATTCTCAGAATTTCGATTTCCAGCGCTGTGTCATTGATATTTAGACTGATTTCTTTTGCAAACACTTCTTCAGCTTCTTTATAATGAAGTTTTTCATCGCGCTTACTGATTTTGTTAGATAACGTTTTTTCACCATCAATTATGTTATCATACAGCCTACTGTGATGCGTTGCGATAATATTGCTAACAATATCCACAATAACAATATCTTTTACGGTTTCCACTACATATTTAGCCCCTTGCAAAGCGTGAATGACTTCACCACGTATTACCTTTTCTCCATTTAAGCTAAGTTTCAGATACTCTTGAAATGCCTGTGTGTATTTTCCAAAATCATGCAATAAGCCTGCTAAATATGCCAAATATTTACAACCAAAACTACTGGCAAAACGAGAGGCCATTTCAGCAGTGTTTTTTAAATGGTCTTCAAGGAGTTGCCACTCAGAAATGGGAGTATTCTGTTTACTATGAGCAAAATACTTTTCTATTTGTTCCATCGTTAAATCCTCAATATTAACCCCTATTATACATCTCCCCCAGCCGTTCCGCCCACCCCTTCATCTGCTTCCTTAGCTCTAAAGGCTCAAGGACTTCTACGTCCGGACCCCAGCCCCTGATCCAGGGGGTCATCTCAAGGGTGCTGCTAACCTTCATAGAAAGAATGCAGCCTCCGTCCGGCAGGTCTTCGATCACCTGGGAGGGGTGCCAGATGGACTCTTTAACCCGGCGGGTGACCGCTTCGGAGAATTTCAATTTGACCGGAACGTTCTCTCCCCAGATGACACCCCAACTGGAGGCAAAGAGCTCGTCCATTTTAATTTGGGGAGGAACTTCGCAATCTTCATCCAGGACTTCGATCTCCCGGATACGGTTGAGTTTGAAGGTATAGATGCCCATCCGGTCGCCATTTTCGGCAAAGCCGATGAGGTAGACGGAATAACCTACGCCGGTCATCTCCATGAAGCAGGGGCTGACATACCATTCTTCCCGGGTACGGCGGTGAAAGGAATGGTAGACCAGCCTGAGGCGCTTGCGGGTGACCCAGGCCATGGCGGCTTTTTCAAAGACCTCCAGATCTGAGGGATTGAGGGGTTTGCTTTTTATGGCGGCCAGGCTCTGCCTGAGATTTACGGCCAGGGGAGAGGGCATGAGGGCAATGAGCTTGGTGACGGCGCTGAGTATATGGGGATTATTGTGATCGGTCTGGCGGATAATCAGGCGGGCGGCCAGGAAAAGTACAATGGCTTCATAGAGTGAATAGGCTACGGGGGGCAGCAGGTAGGCGCCGGAAATGACCCAGCGGTAGAAGGGCTTTTTC
>CAYLVC010000247.1:2896-4905 GCA_964387005.1 uncultured Dehalococcoidales bacterium
CCATTTCATAGACACGGATTCAATCCACGCCCCTTGATGGGGGCAACGTCAGGGGATTTACAACCAGTGAAGGCGATGCTCTTTCTGAGCCGGACTGACAGGGGGACGTGGAGGTCGCTCTGGAGGACCAGCAGATCGCGCTGGACCGTGCGGACAGTTGCACCGCAGAGATCGGCCAGCTCGCGGGTGGTCAGCCCGCTGCGGCTTTTGTGCAGGTGATACTGGATTTGAGTCAGCCTGACGTAACGGCTTGAGTCGTTATATTTTTGACGCACGGATATTCTCCTGTTAAGGTTTTGGAGTCATTATAACATATAGCTGCGTCAATTATTGTCGTTTTGGAGAGAGGGAAAATCCTTCTCCCGTCTTCCTTTTCCTAAAGGAAGAAGCTGGCCGGGATATCTTACCGGGCGAGAGTATTGAGTTTGGGGAGAGGGAGACCGGCCCCTGCATTATGTTGACCTGGAACTGGAAAGAAGGTGACACCCTCACCCTCACCGTTCCCCTCTTCCGTCAAGGGAGAGGGAAACGGTGAGAAGGAATTACAAACGTTTAGTCCGGTTTGACGTAGTGGGTGGACTCGGACACCAGGTTGGGATCGAAGGTGTTCTTGATTTTTTTGAGCCAGAGATGGTAGTTGGAGGTGTGGGGGCCGAAGGCATCGTGGGCTTCGCCCAGGCAGTGGCCGGGCACGCCGAAATGGCCTTCGATGGCTGTTTTATTGGCAAAGCCGATAACCGCCCCGGTGGCCGGGCCTGCCATGGGATTATTGGGATTGAAGCGCAGGAGCAGCTCTCCGTGGCCGCAGTGGCCGTGCTCGATGAGCTGAACGAAGGGACCGGAGCCGTCATCCAGGAAGACGCCTTTATCGATGTATTCCTGCTTGAGGGGGCCGGAGGCCTCTACGTACTGCTGCATGAGGGGGAAGACGTCGGTGCAGCCGACCTCTCCGCCGAAGACGCCGGTGGCGCGGTCTACCTCGCGGATAGAGCCGGAAACACGGGTGAAGCGCCAGATGAAGCCGCCGGCTTTCTGGGGGTCTTCGGGGTCTTTGAGGGACAGGCCGTTGAACTGCTGCCGGATCTGCTCCAGCACCTGTTTTTTATATTCGAAGTCATTGGCGGAGTTGCCGGCGATGATAATCATGAAGCCGGGACCCTGGACCTCGGCGGTGTACTTTTTGAGGTATTCGAGGTCTTCGTTGTTATTGGTGGCGATATTGGAGGCCATCATTCCGGGGGTGAAGCCCATCATGATGAAGCCGATTTCACTTTCTCCGATTTTCTCGGCGGCGCGGGTCAGTTCGGCCCTGGTCTTGAAGGAGAAATAGCGAATCATGAACCAGGCAGGTGTTTTGGAGGTGGCATAATGGGGAGATACCCCTTTGAGGGGGAAGGTGGCCGGACCGGGCCAGTGATAGACCTTCTGGGCGGCACAGGTAAAGACGCCGAGGCCGCCGAGGGGCATGACGTTGCCGCGGATTACGCCCCTGAGGGAAGGTCCGGGGCCGTCACCGCAGAACCATTTACCCATGGAGCCCAGTGAACCGAGCTTGACGATGTCACCTTCGGGAGTGACCCATTCTGCGCCCAGCAGATTGCGTTCGCCGTAGCTGCCGCTGAGGCTGAGATGCCCCAGGTTGGCATGGGCGGCGAGGGGCATTCCGGAGCAGTTGCTGCCGGCGCCGGTAATATTGCAGTTGAGACCTCTTTTCATCAGCTCGGCCTGAAGCTGGGCGGCAATAACGAAGGGCTCAACCACGGCGTACATATTTTTTTCATTGATTTCGATGATCCTGTTCATCCGCCTGAGATCGATTTTAACGACTCCCGGCCCGCCCGGATCGCCGAAGAAGCCCCAGCCGGTGCTGGAGGCCTTGAACTGGACTTTGTACTTGTTGCACAGCCTGACGATGCCCTGCACCTGCTGGGTGGAGCAGGGGAGAGTGACTGCATCGAAACGGGGAACGAATTTGGTATCGGCGCGGTTCATTCTCCAGGCATAGGAGT
>CAYLVC010000248.1:0-4883 GCA_964387005.1 uncultured Dehalococcoidales bacterium
TCTGTCAAAAGTAATCTGGGCTCCATAAAGAATTACATATCCATGGATATCCCCCGGAAGGGAATGCCTTTTTATGAAGATCTGATAGCCTCAACAGTAGCTGACGAGGTTGTAGCTGATTCCAGTGATGAGGATACTACCATATTGATGTACACTGCGGGTACAACCGGCAAACCGAAAGCCGTCTTATTGCCCCATAAGAGTTTCTCGGTTTATGTACTGGATAATGTCAGTCCGCCGGACCCTGATACAGAAGAAAAAAATATCCTGACAGTGCCCCTTTATCACATTGCCGGGATACAGGCCATGATGTCTGCGGTTTATGGCGCCAGAACACTGGTAATACAGCGTCAATTTGAAGCCAGAACCTGGATGGAACTGGTGGAAAAAGAAAAAGTTAACAGGGCAATGATGGTGCCTACCATGCTGAAACAGCTTATTGATAATCCGGAGTTCGGAAAATATAATTTGTCCAGTTTAAAGGTAATAACCTATGGAGCCGCACCCATGCCTCTTTCTCTCATAATTAAAGCCCTGGATGCCTTTCCCCAGGCTGGTTTTATTAATGCTTTCGGACAAACTGAAACAGCTTCAACCATCACCATGCTTGGTCCGGAGGACCATGTCATCAGCGGCAGCGGGCCTGAACGAGAAAAGAAGCTGAAAAGATTAGTCTCAATAGGCAGGCCTTTACCGGATGTAGAGATGAAAATAACTGACGAGGACGGACAAGAACTCCCCTGTGGGGAAATAGGAGAAATACTCGCCAGGGGACCCCGTGTAATGACAGGCTACTACAAAGATGAAAAGAAGACTTCAAACACAATTGACAAAGATGGGTGGGTGCACACTTCGGACATGGGTTACCGGGATGAAGATAATTATTTCTACCTCGCCGGCAGGGCGACGGACCTGATTAAACGGGCAGGGGAATATATTTCTCCCGAAGAGCTTGAAAACGTGATATGCACTCACCCGATGATAGAGGATGTCGCAGTCATCGGTATCCAGGATGAGGAATGGGGTGAATTGCCTGTAGCGGTTTGCGTTAGCAGGACAGGGACGACCTGTACATCCGAAGATATCATGGACTATTGCAGAATGCGTTTGGCCAGTTTTAAAAAACCTCGAAACGTGATTTTTGTGGATGATTTACCCCGCAATGCCATGGGGAAAGTGATAAAAAAAGAATTAAGGGAAAAATACGGGAAATGACAGGCAGTCATGCCCCGATCTTTTTGAGCAAGTCAAGGGGACCGTATCTCAATCCTCGGAATGAGGTTCAGATACGATCCCCTTATTCAAATTTATAGATTACCCAATGGCTTATACTAAAATAAATCAGGTGTTTTCTGCATCAGATTTCTTTGTAGCCAGCTCTCTGGCATATTTCCCGGTCAATACACCCAGTAATCCACTTAATGAAGCGTTGCCGCTATCTCCTACAATAACCTCCGGAACAAATTTCAGGTTTTTATCAGCAAGTGCGGAAATGATATTCACCAGCGTAGTCCCTTCGGGACCAAGAGCTTCAATTTGTGCCTTGTATCCCAGTGCCTTGCCTATGCCAGCCGCAGCGTTCGTTTTTTCAAGATAGACTGCTTCACCTTCAGCTTCTGCCTTACGAGCCTCTGCATTTTTTTGCTTAATTTCAACTCCAATGCGGGCTGAGGCCAACTCTTGCTGTTTGTTGGCCACTCCGGTCTGCTGTTCCATTTCGATTCTCTGTACCTGAGCGTCTCTCTGTTTTTGATAGGTAATGACTTCCTGATTGGCGATTTCCCGTTTGGTTAATACTTCCACTAATTGAGCAGGAAATACCACATCCTGTATAAGTACACCTCTGGTCTCTACATGATACTGCTGCAATTTCTCCTCTATATGCTTGTAGGCGTCTTCCTGAACGATTTGTCTCGTTTCAATGAAACTGATAGCCTGCATACCCTGTAATCGGTCTCTGAAATGATTGCCTACCGCCGGCTGCAATACATCAGTGGTCAGGTTTTTCATTGTCGCCACCATTGAAATAACTGTGGGAGCCTCAATCGCAGCAACATGAATTTGCACCTGCAAGTCAATTTTAAAAATGAATCCCTCACGGCTTTTAGCTTCAATGGGCTGTAATTGTACATCCCATTCGTGTGCCTTTGTAGAGGCTGTGGCCCAGTTGAGCGTAATTATTGAAACCGGTACTATTTCAGATTGATAAATATGCGGATTAAGGGCATATTTGCCGGTTCTCAGAGATTCATTCCAGATACCTCTATGGCCCGGATGAACAATAGTACCAAATTTATTTTTTTCTACATCTACTCTGCCGCTTTCCTCCGCTAATCCAACGTATGATTTGATCACAGCAACTTCACCCTGTTCCACAACCAGCATGGGGACTTTTTCAACCTTTACTAAAAATGGATTCAGGTTGTAGGCTCCATAAAGCAACGGGTCATGCTGCAAACCGATTTTACCACCTTTGTCTATGAAGGCCTGAAAGTCCTGGTAGTTGTTATGCAGGGTGTTTTTTGAACCGATTATCAGCTCAGTAAGCTCTGAATCGGTCTTTTTTTCTGCAATTGCAGATGCAATATCATCAAATCCCCCAAGCCTGCCGGCTATATCCCCCGGCGGCAAAGGGTCTCCTTCAAGTGTTGTGACTACTCCCACCATATCGATGATTTTGCCGCCTTCTATCAGTTCAGGTTTAATAACCTTGACAAGGAGATCTTCAGGTTTAAGCCCGAAATCCTCGGGAGTGAGACCTCTCCGGGTATTAAATTTGGTTGTGAGTTCAGGCAGCATTGGCTTTCCATATATCTTCCCGGGAGTAAGGATAAGAAAGGCTATAGGATGTAAAGGCAAAGTCGTACCGGGTACCAGTACCGGTCTTTGAACACCCTTTTGGCCTCCTCGATCAACAAATATCTTGACATCAGTAATTTTTGCCTCCGGGTTAAATATAGCTGATTTAGCACCGATGGGAGGAGACTCTCCAATCTGGGCTATAACCACCCCTATTTGTCCGGGTGGCACCTGTACCCAGGGAAATTTTTCAATACTGTATAAAACCCAGAACTTCAGCCTCCATCCCGGCATCAGTAAACCAGCTTGATAACCAGCTTCACCGTTAAAAGCGATTGGATTATTTTCCGGCAGCCTTATTCCAAATCTTTTGGTTACCAACCCTACTTCAGTCGGACCAATAATGCGAATTGAAGGAATAACAAAAACCAGCAACAAGAAAACAATTATTCCAATAATAAGCCCGGGTATCATATCACACCCCCTGAATGAGTTTGTTTATCAGGCAAACGTTTTCCAGATATTGGGAGACACAATATGGATGAATGCTGGCATTATAGACTAATAAAATATAAAGTTCAATGTTATAAAACTATGGATAGAATTAGAGTAACTTCTTTGGTATAAAGTCACGCTCTAACAACTTTTCTTTTACCTGTATCGGGTGTTTCAATCTATATTCCACAGAATATTGATGTCTATCTTTATATGAAGACGCATAACCGGATAAATTCCGTAAAGTTAAAGACCAGGCATGGATGCTTTACAGCAGCATAGCCAGATTGGCAGACGTTTGACCGGGTAAGGAAAGTCAGGTTTACCTCCAGACACACTTGTAGGAAGCATCAGGCAAGCGCTATACTATTCCATATTTGATGCTTGATCGTGTGCGTTTTCATGGTGGAAAATAAGGAGGATAGTATGGAAGGCGATGAAATATACGGCGCTGCAACGTAATGGGAGCAGCTATTCGCACAGATACTGCGCATGAACTGCGTTCACCCAGCCGCTTCCGTGCAAGAGTAAATAAAGAAGACTGCATCGGCTGCCAGAACTGTATTGAGCGTTGTTTCTTCGATGCCATAGAGATGAGAAGGTCCCCGGTTCCAAAAAATTGAAAGCCTTTGTTGACACTGCAATTCCGGCCGGGTTTATCGATATACAACTGTTGGCAGACGTCGTTGCACATAATATTAAAACAGGTATAATTAATAGTAATAGATGAAGGCCAGATCTGGAATATTGAATAAATCGTGTATACTATCAAGATATTCAAAGATGCCTGTAATCAAAATAAATACAAAAAAGGAGAGTTGAATGACTGAAAAAGGAATTTTTGACCTGACCGGTAAGGTCGTCCTGATTACCGGAGGAAGCCGAGGTCTGGGACGGGCCTGTGCCGAAGCTGTGGCTGCATTTGGGGCTACTGTCGTAATAGCTGCCCGCGACCAGGGGAAGATAGATGAAACCCTGAAGATGCTGGCCCAATATCAGGTGCCGACTCTGGGTATATCCGCCGATATGACCAAAGAAGCGGATATAAAGAGAATGGTAGATGATACCCTGAAGAAATTCGGCAAAATAGATGTACTCTTTAATAACGCCGGTACCACCAGACCTCAGCGCCCGATACATGAGGAAGTGCTGGCTGATTTCGATATCATCATCGATACCAACCTCAGGTCTCCATTCCTGGTTCTGAAGTACGTCCTGCCGGTGATGATAAAACAGAACAAGGGATCGATCATCAATACCTCGTCAACAGCGGGTATAAGAGCGGAATATCCGGAGATTGCCCCTGTCGCTTACTGTGCGGCCAAGGCCGGAATGAATGTGATGACGCAGATTGCCGCCCTTGAATATGCCCAATACAACATCCGGGTGAATTGCATTGCCCCGGGCATCCATCTTTCCGACCTGCATCATGATATACCGCAACCCAAAACCCCACCAACCCCTGAACAGGTTGCCGCCCAGCAGGAAAGAGCCAAGAAGATTTTTGGCGACATCCCGATGAACCGTTTCGGCCAACCCAGTGAATTGGGCGGGCTGGCTGTATTGCTGGCTTCGGACGCCTCCAGCTA
>CAYLVC010000249.1:0-714 GCA_964387005.1 uncultured Dehalococcoidales bacterium
TGGACTTCTGAATTACCTGGATAATGATGATGACGGTGATGGGATCCTGACGATAAACGAAGGAGTGTATTTTACCGCACCGGATATTTTCTGGGCGCAGGATACAGACTTCGATGATGAACCTGATTATCTGGACACTGACGATGATGGAGACGGTACTCCGACTGCCCTTGAAGGCACTCAAGATGGAGACCAGGACGGCTACCCGGAATATCTGGACATTGATGACGCAGATGAACATATACACTAGCTGACGGGCATGAGCGTGAACCATCCACCGGTGATCCGGTAGATGGTTCACGCCAGATTAGGGAATTTTTTTACCTTCACAAACTCATCGCCCGCAGAACAGCCGGTGTTGTTTAGACCGGCCAATAAAAACAGGATAATCAGGATGGTCTACATGAAGAATTTATGTTTTAGATTATGGGCAGGGCTTTTGACTCTAACCGCCGGAATAATGGTTTCCGGGCTTGCGGGAATGATTCCGGTTAATGCTTCCACAGGCGTGGGTATAACACCCGGGATAATAAGAGTAGACAAGCCGCTGATGCCCGGAGGCGCCTACAAACTAACCCCGTTACTGGTGATTAACAACGGCAGTTCAACCTCCAGCTACGAGCTTACAGTCACCCAGATGAGTGATCAGGTCGAGTCGCGGCCCGGGGAAGGTTATATCTCCTTTAACCCCCAAACCTTTGATCTTGAACCGGG
>CAYLVC010000249.1:724-4851 GCA_964387005.1 uncultured Dehalococcoidales bacterium
CAAACCGTAGAGCTAAAAATAAACCTCCCGATCAAGGTTGAAACGGGCAACTATCTGGCCTACCTTGAAGCTCATCCGGTTTCCAGGACAACCGGCGGCACCAGCGTCGGAGTGGCAGCAGCCACCAAGCTGTATTTCACCGTCAAACCAGCTAACACATTTATGGGAACGCTGTACTTTATCGGTAATTTTTTCAAGCGGAATGCCCCGGTTTCTTATATTATCCCGGGAACATTGTTGCTGGGTCTTTTAGTCTTTTTCCTCAGCCGCAAAGTCCAGTTCCAATTCCGCATGATCAAAAAATAACTTCAATTGATTGTTTGACCGAGGTCCGCATTATCACCTTCAGCGATCTCTTCCTCATTGACCTAACTCAGGTCAGGGAAAGCGGTACAAGCGGGGGTAATGAATCGCTTGAATTCCACAAATCCCTTGAAATCTCCCGTAGCCGTGCGTGAGAATATCAGCATCCAAAAACTCGCCTTGACGCTTTTCCAGGCTATCCTGACTATTATTCCGGACCTCGATCAATGCCCGGGCAAAACGGCTTTGACTATATACTCTATTAAGATTATCATGTAAGTGTTCATTCTCCTCCAATAACCGGCAAAATATCCACAGGAGGCACAACATGAAACTTACCGGATCTCAGCTATTGGTGAAATCCCTGGAAGCCAATGATACAGAATACATTTTTGGAATTCCCGGGGGGCATCTTTTAAAATTCTACGATGCTCTGTATGACAGCCGGGGAATCACTCCAATTTTGACCAAACACGAAAGCGGCGCGTCATTCATGGCCACAGGCTACGCTCAGGTGAGCGGAAAAACCGGCGTATGTACCGGCACCGTTGGTCCCGGAGCTACCAATCTGGTAACCGGGGTTGCTTCCGCCTATATGGATTCAATTCCCATTCTGGTGATAACCGCGCAGGTAGGAAGCAGCGCGGTGGGCAAAGGGGCGCTTCAAGAAGCTACCGGTGAAGGTAGAACCGTTGACCACGTAGAGATCTTCGATGCAATTTCGAAATATTCAACCCGGGTATACAGCGGAGTCAAGTTACATGAAGCCTTTAGAAATGCTTTAAGGCTGTCCCTGAACGGACGGCCCGGACCGTCTCACCTGGATATTATGTCCGAGGTCTTCGCTACGGAATTTGAAGCTGAAGAGGACTGGCTGAAGGAGAGAATAGAACTCTACCGTTCAACCGGTCAAAAAGAGGTTGTTGAAAAAGCAGCACAGCTGATATTGGCCGCTAAAAATCCCGCTATTTTAGCTGGCGCCGGTGCGATGGACGGTAACGTTGAATTACTGGAGCTGGTTGAAAGGTACGGAATCCCGGTAGCCACTACGCTCCGGGGTAAAGGCATTGTTCCGGAAGACCATGACCTTTGCCTGGGATGCCTGGGTCTATACGGTACCAATGCAGCTAACAAGTACCTTCGCTCCAGAATAGATGTATTACTGGCAATAGGTACCAGCTTCAGCGAATTTACCAGCCACGCCTGGGACAAACGATTTCAACCTTCGACCGCACTCATCCAAATTGACATCGACGGCTGGGAGATAGGTAAAAACTTCCGGACGACAGCAGGAATTACAGGTGATTCCAGGCTGGTACTAGGCCAACTTTTAACCGAAATGAAAAAATACGGTGAACCTAAAGCACTGGTAGATAAGCAAAAAGTAATTGAATTCAAACAACAAAGGGAGTATTTTGCTGATCCTAAAATGACGGTCAGGAACTCTCCCGTCAAGCCTCAACAGTTCCTTAAAACGCTGCGAGATTTAATACCCAGGGATACGCTTGTTTTTGGCGATATCGGCAACACCTTGCCATGGCTAGAGGGCTTCTTTCAGTCGTACGGCCCCAAAACATTTTTTATCTGCTCATCGCTGGCCTCAATGGGCTACGGTGTGTCCGCTTCAATCGGCGGGCAACTGGCGGCCCCCGAAAAGCAAGTAATCTGTATCTGCGGTGACGGTGATTTTCAGATGCAGGGTATGGAGGTAGTTACCGCCGTCAATTATAATATTCCGGTCAAATGGTTTATCCTCAATAATCAGAAACTGGCGATGATAAGTGACCTTCAAAATCTGATGTTTAAAGGCCGGAGAATAGCCTCAGAATTCATTAATCCCGACTTCGTAAAACTGGCTGAAGCGATGGGGGCTGTGGGTCTCAGAATTACGCAACCGGAAGACATTAAGCCGGTGGTCCAGCAGGCATTGGAAAACAAAAGGCCAACTGTAATCGATGTAAATATTGATCCTGAAGAAATACCTTCATACGATGCCCGGGCTGAAGCCATGTCAAGGGCATGGGGCACCTCTCCCCCTCTTTTCGCCAAGCTCAAGCTGATCCCGCAAATATTAAAGCGGATGTAGCATTTTCCCAATAACCCGTAGGAATCCAAGCGCTGTCCAATGTCACATTGGTGAAACGTCATCGGATCAGCATTTGGCAAGCAAACTCAAGGATGCGCTAAGGTGGCAGTTGAGCAGTAAAAGTGTGTAGAGAATCTCCTATCTAACTATTTTCCCCCTAAATACGCTCCACGCTCCCATGGCACACGATAAGCTGAACACCCGATGATTAACAGGTATCGGACATGGTCCAAGATGCCACTGTATCAACTCCAGTATCAGGTCCTGGCCTCCGATGGCTGACGTATCAAGGTAAGCATAGTCTACCATAAAGCCTGCTGACTTTATGGTGCCTTTCTGCAGAACCTGCGCCCCTACCTGCTGGCAGTGCTTGAGTCTAGAGTCAAGGTTACGTACCATGAATCCGAGGTGATGGATCTGCCCTTCGGGCTTGCTGGCAGCTCCGACGTGAATAGTCTCGCCGTCAAGCACCTGTATCAGCTCGATCTGGAGTGGCCCTTCATAAGCTAGAGCGATCCTGAGGGTACAGCGGCCTTGATTACCACGAAATGTGCGCATATGGTCATGGTCGAGAACAAGCCAGGGTATCCTCTGGTGGGTTATTTGCCGCTCCTTAATCACACGATAAACGTCCTCAACCACATAACCAATTTGTCCCACTTCGGGGAGTCTCAGTAGTGATTTTATGTGGTCAGGCACAATATCACTGGAGATAGCAGGCAGCATAATATCCTCTCGCTCAGGCACAAGGTTTTTTATATTATACGGAACCTATGGGCTCGTCGTCGTAGTTCTTCCGTAGCATCTCAACGTCATCATACAACACACTGGTTTGGGCTACAAATGTGGTTGTCCGGTGCTGTTTTTACCATAATCGAGATAAATCATCTGACGATAAAGTTGCGCCCTCATGCTTTGAAAGGGAAAAACAATCTCTAGTATATACCTGGTCACAAAATGAGTAAATATTACATTTAACTCCAAATATCATGCTCTAAAAGCGAAATCTTAAAAATCGAGCTGGGGGGATTCGAACTAAAATTTGAAGCTGGTTTTTAGTCGGCGAAAAGAACCTCGCCGGTTTTTGAGGCTAATTTGAGAGCTGGTGGAGCCGGGGTACCAATAGGTATCTTTGAAACCGAAAGTCAAGTAATAATCCCCCCACCCCCGAAATTATTGTCTCTTGACTTGCAAGTATCCCGATCCATTGAGATGGAAAGGTCCCTTTATCTAACAACTGTCAACCTCGTTGACCTTAATTGTGATTTGCGAGTAATAACTTTATCAAATTGATTTAACGGTTTTAACCATGCATCTTTCTGAGACTTTAAGCCTATGAAAAATTGCGGAATTCGATGGGGAGGCATATTCAGAACCGGATCCTCTACGGATATGTATATTGCGATACTCTCCCCGTCATTGCATTTCTCGCGGTCGGAGTCCAATCCAGTTGAACTCTGACAGCCTTAGGCCTCTACATCTATTTTTATAGCTTTATCGATCTCCGGGTTATAATGTTTTCCTTCTTTCCACATCGCCCAGGCGGTTGCGATGATATCGCGGGATATGGTTAATATTGCATGATGAGAGTCAATCCCTTTTTGTATTGTCAACCTGGCATAACTAAGCCGGAAAGCATTATAATTGTTAGCGTTGACGGCAGCCCGGGCAGCTTCCTCAACTACGCATTTTAATGTCCTGTTGTATTCTTTACCCAATTTCTCAGAGTAAGTCTTAT
>CAYLVC010000250.1:0-4838 GCA_964387005.1 uncultured Dehalococcoidales bacterium
ACAGGCTCCATCCCCCAGACATGCTTGGCGCCCCAGGCCCAGCCTTCCCAGCTGTCCGGGTTCCTTATCTGAAGAGTATAGCCCCCCATCAGCGCCAGCAGCTTATTGGCGCTGCCGTGGGCGGTATGAACGACCTTTCCCTCCCCATGTCCGTCTGACTGGGAAAGAACAGCTTCCGGCCCGTATTCCTTTTTTATCCGCTTGAGCTCACGGGCAATAGTATTCGCGGCTTCGTCCCAGGATATCCGGACATATCCGCTCTTACCCCTGTTTTCCGTATTTCTGCTGCCGTCCGGGTCCCAGTCAACCCTCTTCAGCGGGTACAGAATCCTGTTGGGAGAATAAACGCGTTTTTTATATGCCAGGGCAAACGGCGGAATCAGGGTTTTCAGGGTTGGTTCAAAGACCTGACCTCGTGCTTCTATTTTCCACGGATTGAAGTCCTTCCTGTCATATTTCCAGTCATAGTGCAGTGGTTTTATGCGCACTATTTTACCTTCCCTGACATTGATGACGGAGGCGTTGCCGTCAACTCCGAAATCCGACAGGCTGAGTCCCTTGACGAATGATTTTTCCTTGCTGATATCCGTTTTGGAGATAGCTTTTTCTTTCATTCAGGTTTTCCTTTTTATTCAAATCTGATCTTCGCCGTCGCGACCTGCGATGATATCGATATCGACATAAATTCAGGCTGCGCCTGGTCCTTTCTTTTAAGCAAGTTAGCAATGTCCGGAAATGGAGAAGACAGTACCGGGGAGCCGCCTGGTGCATCGGCAGTGGTTATATTTTAGGATAGTCCATTAAGAAATACAAGAAAAAAGGCGAAGAGTTATATCCAACTTAGGTGTTATACCCTCATCTAACCTGAACTTGATTCAGCGGGTTTTCCTGATGCCCACCATGATAACAAGCAGCCCGCCAAGGGCCAGGGCTGCGCCAATCAGGTAAATGACAAGCTGCACAGGCCCCTGTGCGGCCAGCATGGCAGATACAACCTTTACCAGTATGAGACCAACGGCTGCCATGGCCAGCCCCGCTATCCAGAACTTGATTTTGGCGCTCATCCGGTTATCAGTGTCCCGATAAGGGGTATTGCAGTCATGAAAATACCCGCAATGATGGCTGTGGTGATGACCCCGGCTACGCCCGGTCCCATGGCAAAGGGCAGTATCATGGCCTTTTTATTGGCTTTAAAGGCGCATTTCTGGGCGATTTTGGCAGTGGTTGGAACACAGGAAACCGCAGCAATGCCTATTAACGGGTTGATCTTTCCCTTGCTCAGCTTATAGGCGATCATGCCGCCTCCCAGTCCGCCTAATGCGGAAAGCAGCAGGGATACGCATCCCAGAACGAGCAGCTTCCAGACCTGGCCGTCCAGAATGGTTTCGGCAGTCAGCAGGGCTCCCAGTACAAATCCCAGGAATAAGGTCGCGCCGTACAGCAGAGGCCCGGAAACGAACTCATGAAGCTTGGGTACATTACCCTCTTTAATAGCTACGCCAAGGAAGAAGGAGGCGAAAAGCGGGGCCGCTACCGGGAACAGAATACACAGCACGGCCGTTGCGATGACGGCGAAAAGCAATTTTTCTTTTTTACTCACACTGGGAATGCTGCTCAGGTCCATGGCAGTACCCTGGATATGTTTAGGAATCAAAAACTTGATAAGATAGGGGAATCCTACATAAGCCAGGGCCAGGTACATATAGGCGATGACGGCTATGGGCACGAACAGGTCCCTGGCCAGGGTCAAAGAGGTAAAGAGGACCATAGGGCCGTCAGCTCCGCCAACAATAGAGATGGAAGCGGCTTGACCGGGATTCATTCCCCAGGCCATGGCCAGAGGGAAAGTAAATACTGTGCCGAGCTCAGCAGCCACAGCCAGCGCCAGGCTGAGAAAAGGTTTGGCCATCATGAAATCGATATCTGTAATGGCCCCGATGCCTATGAATACCAAGCAGGGAATCAGACCGTTGCTGAAGGTGAAGTTGAATATGGGCTGAAGAAAGTCTATCTGGAGAAAGGCCATAAGGGTATTATTGTCCGTGATTAGCGGGTCGACAAAGAGATTTCCGATCTGTCCGGCCTGGACAAACATGGTACCGGCATTGACGGCAATCATGGCAATGCCCATAGGGATCATTACCAGCCCTTCCAGAACGCCTTTAAAACCGTAATATACGCATAACGCCCCCAGCAGTATCAGGACTATCCTGGTAATGGCTACAGCCGGTTCAACCTGGAAAAGGGTATAAATACCCTGGAACATTTCCCAAATCGGAATATTCATTCAGACCTTCCTTAACATGGCTATTGGGGGGTTACGCCGGATTCGATATTGTTGTCTGGATCGACCTTCTTGCCATTCTTGTGGAGAATGGTATACATCAGCCGCATTATTACTGCTACAATCAGCGAAATCACAGCCAGGGCTGCAAAAACCGCCAGTGAAAAAAGAAATGCTTTAAAAGCCACCATGCCAACTCCTCGTTCCGGTAAAAAACATAACTTTAGCTTTTAATTCTAGCACAATTCTCTGAAATTTCGTATTTTTGTTTCTGGAAAATCGGATTGCCGCCCCGCCAGATGCTTCGGCCTCCGATAGGTATGAAGGTGAAGGGGAGACCTCCAGCATGACACTATTTTCAGCCTTCGCGGGTGGCGCCGAGGCGCCATGAAAATTGTTCAATTATTACACACTGGAAGCAACAGCAATCGATTTACAGGCCGGTACGGCAGTAGCAAAAATGTCAGTCAGCCGGAAACTTGACATTGCCCTGTTTTATCTGTAATATTTGCTTTGTAAATAAGAAAAACAAGTATTACGTTTGCAGAAGGGGATTGGGTTATGCAGCCACCGGAAGGGAAAAAATTTTATGGTTCGGTAACGGTCAGTGAACGGGGACAGATCGTCATCCCGGCAGATGCCAGGAAAGATTTTAATATCAAGACCGGGGACAAACTGCTGGTTTTTGGAGATCTGAAGACGGGTCTGTGGATTGCCACGTTGAGCCTTATACAGAAAAACATTGAGAATGGCGCAGATTTGTTGAGGGCAATCGGATCGCAGTTAAAATCTAAAGAGGACCACCAGTCCTGAGTGTTGTAAATAGTTTTTTCTTATAAATAAGTGTCCCTGCCAGCAGCGCCAGGATAAACAGCCCGACCAGCTCTGTGATATAAACTTCAGGTACACTTACCAGATCTTTCAGCCAGGTGGCCAGATAATTGCTTCTTTCTGCCGCAGGGAATGTCCAGCCGAACAACGGCCAGAGAAAGGTGCTGGAATTAAGCCACATCTGGTCCAGTATCAAATGTGCAGCCATTCCACAGGCTACAGCCAGGACAGCGGTGCGTTTATAGTTGATCCAGAGAAAACCTCCGATCACCAGGACCAGCAATGCAATCACCAGGCTGTGCGCGAAAATCCTGCCGTTGCCGAACAGGAACATGCCCAGCGGTTTATCTATAATATCAGGCAGTATTGAACACAACGCCAGCAAGCGCAGGTCCATGAAACTTCCCAGTGATTCAAGGAGGGAGGTCAATCCCACACGGTTGACGGCAGCGGCAGGAAAAGAATCCGCAACCTGACCTGTTTGAGGTTGCATCTCACGGTATGATGCCGCTTTCCGCCCCAAAACCACAACCCCTGTGATGGCCAGGGCTGCACCCAGGGTAATCCCGATATGACCGAAGAGAAACATTAAGGAGGCTGCTCCTTTCTTCCCTGCTTGACCTGAATAAACAGGCTAATAACTGCATAACGCTATTATTATAACAGACAAATATTAATATAATATGAAATAGCTGCCGTCGATTTTTTGTTAACTTCGGGTTGTTGAACGGGCTGCTCTTTTAGTGGTATTATTTACATGTATGTATATTTTTTATACAATGACATAAAGGGAGGAAAAGAGAATGACGGAAAAACGTCCGGGGTTACCGGAGAATTGGGCGGAAATGACGCCGGCAGAGAAACGGCAGTATAGATTTGATAACTTTATCAATCCCAAAAGGGTCAAATTTGTCAGTCCCGAAGCAAAAGAGGCTTATCAGCTACGGGCGAAAAGAACAGTGGCAGCTTACAATATTGAAGAGTTTGACAAAGTCCCCATCAGTCTGCCTGTAGGCGATTTGCCCTACACCCTGAGCGGCATAAACTATCACACCGCCATGTACGATATTGAAAAGGCAATCAAGGCCTGCAATCAATTCAATGAAAAATATTCGGCTGAACTGGAATATTTTGCCAGCCCTACCGCTATTCCTGCCAGGGCACTGGAAATCCTTGACTACAAACTTTACATCTGGCCGGGTCACGGACTGCCCCAGGATGCTCCCGGATATCAGTTCGTTGAGGGTGAATACATGAAGGCGGAAGAATATGATGAGCTGATCCGTGATCCATCCGACTACTGGCTGAGGACCTATTTGCCCCGTGTTTTTGGGACTTTCGATTCCACGAATTTACTTCCTCCCCTGACCGATATCGTAGAAATACCCGTGGCCCAGATTGCCTGCCTGGCCAATCCCAAGGTGCGTAATACCCTGCGAAAGCTGATCGAGGCCGGTGAAGAACTGGAAAGACGGAATAAAGTCGCAGCTCCATATTTCGGTCTGGGTGCGGCCAACGGCTTTCCAATGGCCATGGGAGGGATTTCGGTAGTACCTTTTGACGCCCTGGGAGATACCCTCAGGGGTACGGCGCCCATCATGAAAGATATGTATCGGCGCCCTGATAAATTGCTGGCAGCTCTGGATAAAATCGCCGACCTCACCATCAGTTCAATTCTCAATGCTCCCAATTTTTCCAGTATGGTTATGATGTTTTTCCCTCT
>CAYLVC010000251.1:0-4825 GCA_964387005.1 uncultured Dehalococcoidales bacterium
TCCATTACCGTAATGATCCAACTTCGACTCTCCCCCATCCGAACTTAAAGAACCTTGACCAGACTAATACCAGCACTGCCGTGATGGCAATATTGATGGGCACGGCTATCCACGGCAGGCTGCCTGTCCAGACCTGCACCTCTATTGCGGTAACAAAAAGGTTTATCAATGACAGTGGCAGGAGGAATTTCCAGGCCAGTGCCATCAACTGGTCTATCCTTACCCTGGGCAGTGTGGCGCGGGTCCAGATTAAGACAAAATACACGGCAAAAATCTTGATGAAAAACCATAACCAGGGCGGCAGCCAGGGGCCTTTCCAACCCCCCAGAAATACGGTGGCAATAATGGCTGATAGGGCCAGGGCTTCAGCATACTCGGTCAGGTAAAACAATATGAATTTCATGCCTGAATACTCAGTGTGATGCCCTGCCACTATCTCCTGGTCGGCTTCCAGCAAATCAAATGGGCTGCGGCTGATTTCCGCGCAGCTGCCTATGAAGAAAAGGATAAAACCCAGGGGTTGAAGCAGAATAAAGGGTATATTCTGCGACTGTACGATCTGGTTAAGAGATAGGGAGCCGGCGATTATGACTACGCCCACCAGCGATAAAACTACCGGGATTTCATAGCTGACTACCGATGCCACCGAACGCATGGCGCTCAGCAGCGAATACTTGTTGTTCGAGGCCCATCCTGCCATAAAGATGCCGATCACGGAAATTGAGCTGATGGCCAGGATAAAGAGCAGGCCGACGTTAAGGTCTGTCAGTACCACTCCGCTCTGCATCGGAATAACGCCGAATATCAGGATCACGGGAGAGAAGGCTACCACCGGCGCCAGCCAGTAAATCAGCTTGTCTACCCTGTCCGGAACGATGTCTTCTTTCATCATAGACTTCAGGGCATCCGCTATAATCTGGAGTGAGCCAAAGGGGCCGGTGCGGTTGGGTCCCCTGCGTGCTTGCATAAAGCCTAAAATCCTGCGCTCCGAGAAGGTAACAATAATCAGCACTAGAAAAACAAGTGCAACGATCAGCACGGAAAACAACAGCCAGTGCCACCAGAACCCTCCCGGCCAGTCAGGGGCTATTGTGCTCATATAAGGCATGTCCACTATCTGTCTACCTCACCCATGCAAATATCGATGCTGCCGAAGATCACAATGGCATCCGCGATTTTCCATCCTATTACCAGGTCTGCCAGCGGGGATAAATTGATATAACAGGGCGCGCGGACATGATAGCGGTAAGGGGCGATGGATTTATCCGAGACTATATAGAAACCAAGCTCGCCTTTGGCTGACTCGACATGAACATAGACCTCGCCCTCCGGCAGTCGCAGTGGGGAAGGTACCCGGGTCTTAACCTCGCCTTTCTGCGGGATTTGTCCGACTGCCTGTTCCAGGATGTGCTGGCTCTGGCGCAGTTCCTCCATCCTTACCCTGTAGCGGTCATAACAATCGCCTGTCCTGCCCGTGGGAATTTCAAAATCAAAACGGTCATATATGGAATATGTGTCGGCTTTACGCAGGTCCCATTTCACACCACTGGCTCTGAGAACAGGTCCGGTTGTGGAGTAGTTGATGGCCTGCTCCTGAGTCAGAATACCTATTCCTTTGGTACGGGCCAGCAGGATTTCATTTTTTTCCAGAAGCTGATCATATTCATCAAAATAGCGGGGCAGTTCACCCACGAGTTTGCTTAAGGCCGGCATGAATTCCTCAGGCACATCCTGTGATACGCCGCCGGGCCGCATGTAATTATAGGTCAGCCTTTGACCGCTGGCCATTTCAAAAAGATCGAAAATTTTTTCCCTTTCGCGAAACATATAAAACATCGGGGTACCCATGGCGCCGCAATCATTGGCCAGCGCTCCGATAGCCAGGAAATGGCTGCACATACGCTGTAGTTCGGACATGATTACTCTCAGGTATTCTGCCCGCTCGGGCACCTTGATGCCTGCCATCTTTTCGATGGCCATGCAGTGGGCCATGTTATTGATCATGGAAGAGGTATAGTCCATCCGGTCTGTCAGTGAAATGATGCCGGTATAGGTCCGTTGTTCAGCCAGCTTTTCAATGCCCCGGTGCAGATATCCGAAGACCGGTTCCATGCTCACGATAGTTTCGCCGTTCATAACGGTTTTCATCCGGAACACACCATGTGTGCTCATGTGAGCAGGGCCTATATTTATTACAAAACTTTCGGTTTGCAGTGGCATTATAAATAGTCCTTACGTAACGGATGGCCGTTGAATCCTTCCCATAAAAACACCCTTTTCATGCAGGGATGACCGGAAAAAGTTATTCCCATCAGGTCGAATACCTCTCGCTCCATCAGTTCAGCCCCTTTCCATAGTCCTGTTAAGGAAGGCACGGAGGGGTTTTCTCGTTCATAACAGCGCATTTTTAAAACCAGGCTTTTGTTAAGTTTGAGCGAAGTGAACCTGTAGATGACTTCAAAATAATCCCAGTAATCAACGGAAGTTATGTCCGCCAGAAGATTGAAAAACATATCCGGGTCGTTTTTCAGATAGGCTGCAACTTCGAGAAAAGATTCATTCTTTATTACGGTTGCCTCAGCCGCAGTCTCTACTACCGCTCCGGGGAAGCGGGTCGACAATCTGCTGGCAACATCTATTCCGGATAAAGTGATGGTCACGGCTGATTGGACTCCTAACTATCGCGCAGCACGTTCAAATTCAAGTCGACGTGCCTTCTGGCGATTTTCTTTTGCAGCATTTGAATACCATAGATCAGTGCCTCGGGGCGGGGTGGACAACCCGGAACATACACATCTACAGGAATGATATGGTTGTAACCCGGCACCACATTATAGGAATTGGCAAATATTCCTCCGCTGATAGCGCAGGAACCCATGGCGATGACCCACTTCGGTTCGGCCATCTGATCATAGATGCGTTTATACTGTGGCGCCATCTTCCAGGTAAGCGTACCGGCTGTAATCATCAGGTCGGCCTGGCGAGGAGATGAACGCATCAGCTCCATTCCGAATCTGGCCAGGTCGAAACGGGATACCATGGCGGACATGAATTCCATAGCGCAGCAGGCGGGGAAGGCCACTGATGTCCATAAGGATGACCTTCGCGACCAGTTTACTGCCCAGTCCAGGGTAGTTAAAACAACATTGCGTTTAATATCTTCATCCAGCCAGTCATCCGGATCGGGGATCGTGCTTTTTTGGCTGTTGGTCTTGAGAGCTTCGATAGCCGCGCCCTCGGAATAGTCTGTGTTGCTTTCCTGTCCGGGGACTGTTTCATTGCAGTTGTTTATTTCCACTCAAGCACCTTCTTTTTCCAGGCATAGACATAACCGGTAAACACCAGCAGGATAAAAACAGCAATAACAGCCAGTCCTGCATAACCCAGCGCCCGTGAGGCCACAGCCCAGGGATAGAGAAAGAGGACAAGGATGTCCAGTGCGACGAACAGGAGAGCGTAGTAGTAGTAGCGAAAATTGAAGCGTACCAGTGTTTTGCCGAGGGTCTCCATGCCGCATTCAAAAGGCGAGTTTTTCACCTTGTTGGGTTTTTTGGGTACGATGCCGATAAAACGCAGAGCGATTGGAACGAGCATCATAGCCGCGGCCACGAGTACGGCCACAATCATGAAAAGGGCGATATATCCAAATTGAGTAAGCAACCAAATCTCCTTTTTCTCATTACGAAGATCATTTGTTGGTGACGGGGAGAACCAGGCATAACCAGGATTTCTGTTGCTTTAAGATGCACCTTGAATTATTATTCTACTTTAAAAGACGTAAGTCAAATCAGGATAATCGATCAGTGAAATCCTGCACAGGGAAATAGCCTCTTTTTGCGGCATTGGAGGAATTAGAGCCGGATTTGCTATAATTACTTATAGTAATCTCATATTTGTCTACTGATTTAATATTTCCCGGTTCAATGGAGAAAAATGCGGGTAATTGCAGGTATTGCCAGGGGTTTTCAATTGAAAGGACCTGAAAGAGCCACTACCCGGCCGGCCACCGATCTGGTACGTGGAGCGACATTTTCCATACTGGAAGGTCTGGCAGAAAGCTGGGACCTGGTCCTTGATCTGTATTCCGGTACGGGAGCAATGGGTATTGAAGCTCTTAGCCGCGGGGCAGGGTGGGTGGACTTTGTTGACCGGCAGAGACGGTGTTGTGATATAATAAAACAAAATTTAGAGAAAACAAAGCTGGCAGACCGGGCGCGGGTATACGGGATCGAGGTTGATAAGGCTATTTCCATTCTGGACAAGACATACGATATTATCATTATGGATCCGCCTTACCGGAATGCAGCCATAGGAGAAACCATAAAGAAGTTAGCCGGATCGCGGTTAGTGGGGCCGGCTACGATTGTAGTAGTAACCCATTCCTTTCATCTAACCCTGGAACCGAAATACCCGCCTTTAGGTTTGATAAAAGACAGAAGGCATGGCGATAGCTGTATAGCTCTCTACCGCAAGGAAATAATTGCGTGATTATGATATTACATAATAATAGTAAATAATTCAGGAGGAAATATTAATGGCTTACAAAATCAGCGAAGACTGTATCAGTTGCGGCGCCTGCGAATCAGAGTGCCCGAATTCGGCTATCAAGGAAGGCCCTTCAACCTATGTCATCGATCCGGCCAAATGCACCGAATGTGTAGGATCGAATGCCACCTCCAAGTGTGCCGAAGTATGTCCGGTTGGCGCTCCTGGACCCGACCCCGCTAATAAAGAAACCAAAGAGCAGCTTCTGGCAAAATGGAAGACACTGCATCCGGGTGAGACACCCAAGGCTTAAGCCGCAGCCGATCATAACCGATAATAA
>CAYLVC010000252.1:0-4820 GCA_964387005.1 uncultured Dehalococcoidales bacterium
CTGGAACGCAAATACGCCCGGTTCTATGGTATGCCCATGATTTCCCACCAGAATATTGATGACAGCATCCGCGGTCTTACAGCCGCCTTCGGACGCAACCCCGTAAAACCTCTCAATAACACCCGGCTGATGGATGATGTTTTAATTGAAATTGCCGATCGTGCCGGTTTCCTGAGAGGTCAGGGAGGCTTGACTGATCTGATGAACCGGGGTTTTCACCTGGAAGGGGAAAACAGGCTGGACCCGGAGAAAAAATACACCATGGACGAGATATTCGACCGGCGGATTAAACAGGCCTTCGGAGCAGAATACAGTTTTGATTTCCTGTTAAAACACGGTGTTATTTATAAGTTCGAAACCTCAGGGAAATACGGTTTTAACCATTACTATTGGCCGGGGAAAACCACTCGCTTTCCCATATATTTCAACAAATTGCAGGAGTCGGGAGACCGGATGAGGGAAAACCTCAGAAAAAACAATATCAGGATTCCGGCCCTGGAGGATGAGGAGGACTATTTTAAATACTTCCGGCCTGTTCCGCAGTGGATCAAAGAGCACGAAGGCCAGCCGGACCCTCAATATGACATGTGGGCCTGTAACTGGAAGACCAACTTGATGTCATTTGGAAATGGCAGCACTCAGGAAAATGCCTGGCTGTCTGAAATCCGCCTGAATGATCCTTACGAGTTGTATATCTGGATAAATTCCGGGACGGCCGTGCAAAAAGGCCTGCGGGATGGAGAAAGAGTGTGTGTTGAATCTCCCTTCGGTAAAACCAGAGGAAAACTGAAATTGACCGAGTTGATCCATCCGGAGGTTATCGGCCTGCCGGCCTGCTATGGCAGCAGTACTCCGCTGATGTGTCCCTATGCAGAGGAAGGGTCTCATTTTAACGCTCTCATATCCGGCGAACAAAACACCCAGATCGATCCTGTACATGGCGGTGTCAATATCGGACCGCGGGTCAGGATATATGCCGAGCCGGAGCCAGGCTGAAAAATGATTAGATATGGCATGGTTATTGACCTTAAAAGGTGTATCGGCTGTGATACCTGCACCCTGGCCTGCAAGTCCGTCAATGCCACACGGAGAGGGGTGCTCTGGAACCGCGTGCTGAAATACGAAGCCGGTAAATACCCCGCCGGCAAACTCTATTTCTTGCCGGTCACCTGTATGCACTGTAATGAGCCGTTGTGTGAGAAGGTCTGTCCTACCGGGGCTACTATCAGGCGGGAAGATGGTATTGTGGTCATCGATAGCAAAAAATGCATCGGTTGCCGCTACTGTATGCTGGCCTGTCCTTATGCAGCCAGGTATTTCTTTGACAGGGTCCACACCTTCTACCCTCAGTATGAAACCCCGTTTGAAAACGACAATGAAGAAAAACATAGATTGGGCTCAGTGCAAAAATGCAATTTCTGCCTTGAACGTCTCGAACAGGGGCTGGAACCGGCCTGCGTGGTATCCTGCCCCACAAATGCCCGCCATTTCGGTGACCTGGATGATCCGGGCAGCGAGGTCTCCACTCTCATCCTGACGAAAAAGGGTTTTGTGTTAAACCCGGAAATGAATACCAGTCCCTCGGTCTATTATCTGCCCGGGGACTGAATTGAAGAAATGCGTAAAGACCTGAATATAAATACTCAAAAAGCCTGGGGATGGAAAGTAGCCGCTTATCTGTTCCTGGCAGGGGCAGGGGCGGGATCCTATCTGGCAGCCTTTACCCTGGCCTTGATCGGACCCCGGTTTTCGCTTGTTATCAGGATAGGCACAGTGCTCAGTATTGTCTTGATAATCGCGGGCATCTTCTTTCTGATTTTTGACCTCGGTAAAAAGTCTTTCGCCTTTCTGGCCTTTTCCCGGCCGGGGCACTCCTGGATATCCCGAGGGACTATTTTCATCACAGCCTTTATCCTGTTTGATTTCCTTTATATCCTGATGGTAGTCTGGCCTTATCCCGGGAATGATCCGGCCTCTGGTGCTTCACTGGTGTTGGGGATTGTCACCGCAGTTATGGCTCTGCTGACCCTCACCTATACCGGAATGGTACTGGGATTTGCTAGACCGGTGGCATTCTGGAATCCGGGATTTTTAACCGTTTTGTTTCTGGTTTCGGGCATCACATCCGGCATTGCCGGGATTGTGCTCTGCCTCTCAGTCTATCATCTTTTTCCCGGCACGGAGACAGATAATGCCTGGCACGCGCTGGCAGGTTACAATGCTATCATACTTACCCTTGAAGCCGCTGTCATCTTCCTGTATTTCTTCAGCATGTCTCGTCTGGTAAAAGCCAGGGCATCAGTCCGGGTAATCCTCCGGGGCAGACTCAGCCCGCTGTTCTGGGGGGTTATAATCGTCGGCCTGGTGTTAAGCCTTTCCTTTGACTTCTATGTAACAATAATCAGCAGCTATGACTCGTCCTACCTGACCATATTATCCATTGCAGCTAATACTTTGGGGCTATTAAGCGGATTTATGTTGAGGTATGTCATTATTGCTGGTGGCGCCGTCGCTCCCTTGAACATAAGAGGTATTTATGTGCCTTTTCCACAAATCTCACCGGGTAAGGGGACGGGTATTTCAAAGAGTACAATAGAGAGAATTTAAGGGGACGAGGGACCGTCCCCTCATTCAGGTTTTTTTGAGGAATATTCTGCCTTCGCCTTTATCAATTACAAATGAAACAGCCTGTTCTCCGGTGGTTAATTCGACGTACTCAGGGTTTAAAGTAATGGTTGTTCTCGTATGAGGAGAAGCAGCGACGATGCCTTTCTCGAATTCACGAAAATACACATTGCCATCCTTGTAATAGTTACCGCGTGGTTTTCCTAGATCTGCCTCATATTCATCAAACCACCACGCCTGGCCGTGGTCCCGGGGACCAAAATCACAGGTAAAATGTGTGTTGTCATTCAACAGGCTCAGGACCCAACCCAGCCTCATCTTATCGAGATCATATTTCCCGGTGTCATCGGTATCAACAACATATAATACGATATATTCTGAATCAGCCGCTTTCAGCCCTTCTTCAGACGTGGACAGAAGCTGCGGTTTTCATCCGGTACTTTTATATCGGCTATGCGATTAACCCGATATGTTCAGGCCAGAGGTTGTGTTGAGTTACTGTTAGTTTTGCCTGTTGAAAGCTCAGCTCCTCTTTAGCTGAGGATATTTGGGGGATTTTCAGCACATAGAGCATAAGAGTTATATAATGTAAAGGGTAATGGATGTACTCAATTTGTTGTGTTTTTGCTGATCAGCTGCTGAATTTACCAAAGGAGTTAACCAATCGAGTTCACACCCCGACGGAAAGATTTCAAGGATTCTCTTGCGAATAACTGGTACAGCTATTGTATTGCTGTTTAGTTCCTCTTGAATTCTTTGATAAAAAGAATCACATAATAGGAGACACATTTGAAACAGAATATGGCTTTGCTAACAAAAAAATCAATAACGATTTTGGTGGCGGATCCCCAACCGCCTTGTCTTTCTCTTTATCAGCCAACTCATCGGTCTCATCCCGAAAATAAGCAGGACCCGATCCGGTTTCGCAATCTTGTGAAGGAGCTGGAGACATCGCTCCGCCAGAGTTACCCTGCCATCGAGACTCGCCAGCTTTTGGAACCTTTCGAAGCTCTGGCCAATGAACGTGAATTCTGGAACCATACGCTCGACGGACTGGTTGTGCTGGGGGGACCGCGCTTGTTTCAAGTGTTCCAGCTTCAACGTCCGGTTGCCCAATTAGCGATTGTGGCCGATAGTTTTCACACCAAGCCTTTGCGACGCTTTCTGCAATCGATTGATCGTTACCAGGTTCTGGGACTGAGCCTTAATAAGATTCAGCTATTCGAGGGAAACCGCAACGCGATTGATGAAATCGATCTTGCTCCCGGTGTTCCTCGGACTATCAATGAGGCACTGGGAGACGAGTTAACCGAACCCCATCTAAACGTTCATTCATCCGGTGGGATCGGTCAGGCGGGTGCTTCCACTCATCACGGCCAGGGTGCGAAAAAGGACGAGGTAGATATTGACATGGAGCGGTTCTTTCGCTCTATCGACCGAGCGGTTCTGGAAAACTATTCCCTGTCCTCCGGTCTGCCGTTAGTCCTGGCGGCTTTACCGGAACATCATAATCTTTTCCACAAGGTCAGCCACAACCCGTTTTTAATGGCGGAGGGGCTTGCAGTAAATCCGGGTGCCCTTTCTAACGATGAACTTCGGGAACGTGCCTGGCAAGTCATGGAGCCGCAGTACCAGGCCAGGATATCTGCCCTGGTTGAACAGTTTGAATTGGCGAATTCAAAGGGGCTTGGGGATAATGATCTGGTACAGATAGCCCATGCATCGGTTGCCGGACAGGTCGCCACGCTACTGATAGAAGCTGACCGCCAGATTGCCGGCCGGCTGGATACGGCGACGGGCCGGATTGAGCTAACAGACCTGAAACACCCGCAGGTCGATGACCTGCTCGACGATCTGGGAGAAATGGTCGAAAAGACGGGCGGCAAAGTCATGGTTATTCCAGCCGAAAAGATACCGGGACAAACGGGAGTGGCCGCCATTTACCGGTATTGAACCGGACGGGAATCCGCCGCGTTTACCTGGATTAAATATTAAGTGCCACATATTTTATAGTTTTATCGGCAACTGTAAACACCTTTGTCCTTTTCAAAATAGAGTCTATCGGTATTGCTTATTTTTTTCTGTCAACCGCGCCAGTTTACAAATTCGTTTTATAAAATCTGTTTTGGCATTGGTATAGGCATCCCGGTCATGCTCATATTTTTGCTTTAACTCCAGTTTCAACCTGCCGTATT
>CAYLVC010000253.1:0-4815 GCA_964387005.1 uncultured Dehalococcoidales bacterium
ACCGGGAATGACATTTTTCGAAATCAAACAATAACTCTGGTGCAAAAAGGTTCGAAAATGAGCTGATTGCCTTCGTATGTTGTCATGCTGGAGCGTCCGGATTGCTCCTTTTCCTGCCAACAATCGGCGCGAATCATCTCAGGGAAGGGTCAACATATCTGCAACTAATTCTGTCGTTATATATAATGAATAGTAAAGGTAGCCACATTTCAAGAATTCTGACTTTTAATCATGATAGCGGGTATAGATAAAGCTATATCCTGCCGGAAAGAAGATCAAGATGAGGTTGAAAAACTGACATGCAAAGCATAAATGTAGCAGTGAAGAACCGGAAAGCACAGGGAAGGGCGTTAACTACTTCACGGGTAATTCTGGGTTTTGCTTTTTTCGTCCTGTTCTTAGCCATCCTGATAACAGGGTGCAGTTCTCAAAACAATGAAATTACCGCTGGAACCGGAGAGAAATTCAGCCTCAAAATAGGGCAAAGCGCCTCTATTTCCGGAGAAAACCTGGCAATCAGGTTTGTGAAAGTTGAGACTGATAGCCGCTGTCCACAGGGCGCGACCTGTATCTGGCAGGGCGAAGTAAAATGCCAGGTGGAGATCAAATACAACGGGTCTCTTCAAAACCTGACACTTACTCAGCCGGGACTGGCCGGAGAACCTTCCCGTACCGAGTTTGAAAAATATGTCATTGACTTTGATGTTACACCCTATCCGGCCACCGACCTGGAAATAAAGGACGGCGATTACAGGCTTGACCTGACCATCACTAAAAAATAGTAATCAGGTCACCTGGCTGATGAATTCGAGACAGCATTGGGAGACTCAATCGGCGTCAGATATTGGGCTTCAAGCGAAAAACTGGCTCGAAAGAACTGAATAGGTCCAGGTACTGTTCAAGATAGCGCGTCAACAGGAACTGTTTTCTGACGGATTCTTTGGCCAGTTTGCCCATTCTGTCACGCATTCTCCTGTCTTTTAATAGCTGGACTATCCTCCGTGCGGTCTCTTCCTCAGACGAAACCAGGAAACCGTTGACTCCGTTCTCTATCTGGTAGCGGATGCCACCCACATTCCCACCGATTACCGGAGTACCTTTCCACATGGCTTCCGCCACCGTCAGGCCAAAACCCTCACGCAGCGATTTCTGAAGGACTACTTCCGCCCGCCTTTGAAGGGCATTCACCAGAGCGCCGTCCTGCACACTCAGAATGATAATCCTTTCTTCCCGGTTATCGATCAGTGCATTATATACTTCATCACCCTCCGGATCGTCGCTGGCCACGTTACCCAGCAGCACCAGCGTGCAATCCACCTCTTTCCTGGCCAGTTTAAAAGCCCGGATTACTCCTTCCGGGTCTTTCCAGCGGTCGAAGCGGGAGACCTGCACAACCAGGGGAAGATCAGTAGGTATATTGTAGTGAGCGATACGCTCGTCTATCTCCTTCTTATCCAGTTCTTTGTTGGTAATGGAAAAGGGGTCTATAGCCGGCATAAAAAACACCTGCGGAGGGGATATTTTCTGGGCATACTCCTTTATGCTCAAGATCACAGCATCATACTTCACGATATAGCCGGCCAGGTAATCCCATAGTTCCGGATTGGGATGGGACAAATCGATATGGCAGCGCCAGACCCAGGGTGACTTTTTCCGGTAATGGTTTATCACTGGCAGAGGCTGAGGATCGTGAACTATTACAAGGTCATGGTCAAGGTGGATGCGAATGGAGTTTTCATAGACCACTTTTTCGTAGAGTTCCTTTTTGCGTTCACTCAGATTGATCTCTCCACCCTGGAGGGCATTGTGCATCTTTTTGGTAATGCTGAAATAATCAGGGGGACCGTGGATTGCCCGCCACCCGGTCTGTATGCCCAGGTCGTTCATAAGCAGCGTTAAAGAGGAAAGCAGTTGTGCGACGCCTCCCCCGTAGTATGTGGAATTGATATTGGTAACATGAAAATCATGAAGCGGTCTGGCTTTTGAAATAATCCGCTCAATGGTCTCAGCGCCAACCAGCGGCTCATAATCTTCCACTTTTATTATCTTGAATTCCGTCATATGCTATCTTCTCCTTGAAAAATTCTAACGGAGCTGCGGTTTTTGTACCGGCAATTCACAACAGGCAGTCAGGCAATTACTTTACCAGTCCCTTTTTCTCCAGCTCCCCGGCTACATCCTCCAGGCCAAGCGCTGCCATCTGCTGTCTGGTCTGGTAGCCGCTTTTGACATCCCAGCCGCGCAGGCTATAGTATTCATCCTTGAGCTTCTCAAAGGCATCTCTTTCAATAACCGCCGTCTTTCTTGGTTCAGGCTGGCCGTCTTTGCCCGGCACCAGGCAGTCAGGATTGAAAAAAACAGCCCCCAGGGGTTCTGTATAAAGGTAGTCCATGATGGCATCACCCCGCCTGCCACCCCACCCGTCCCGCATCAATACCGCCCTGTGCAGGTTGAAAATCCGCTCGCCCAGGAAATTCAGCCCGGCTTCATCAATTTGCTTTCCGGTGATGGCTGAGAGTATCTGGCTTTCCAGGGTAAAAAGCCCCAGGCTGTCATCCGGGGGATTAACGTGGTATATCGGCCAGGACAGATCGCACAAAATAAGGCTCTCTTTGACATAGCCGTAGTTCTGGATATTCCGGGTTGCCATGGCCTTGCCCTCGTAGGTAGTATAATCCCCGGCTTCATCACTGCCCCAGAACTTCCGGGCGATCCGCTGAAAATTGTCGGTTGTCATGAAAGCATCCTTCCATCCCTGGCGCTGATTAAACCACCTGCCGAGAGGTATGGAAGCCGCGTGTGCCAGGTAAACCGACCGCCTCGGTTCGGTGGCGAATATCAGGGCATTGGCCAGTACCAGCCTGGGATCATGGTCTTTGGTCTCACTGCCCCGGGTCATTATCCCGGCCGTGCGGATCAAGTCCCCGGACCTTTTTCCCACCTGCCCGGCTGCCCGGATCGTTCCACCGGCCAGCACGTCGCCGAAACCTTCTCTTGAGCAGATCTTTCTGAACAGGGTTTCGATAAACTCCACGCTGCCTATCCTGGACAAAGGCAGCCCGGTCTCCTCTTCGCTCAATATTCCCGCTTCATAGCACTGGCTTATCCAGGTTACCATAGGCGCCAGTACGGCAGTATCCAGCCCATAGCTGTCGCACAGTCTTCCGGCCAGCAAATTGGCTTCAGCGCCTTTTCCCTGGTAGTATTTCATGGCCGGTCCCATATATACGCCGGACGCCTGGCAGAATGATTTATACTGCTGTCCATCGTCCGCAGTATACATTCCGCGGGTACAGCCCATAATGCAGCCGTAGCAGGCGACATTATTGATTTTCAGGGGCAGGATATGGCCATAGTCTTCGAAATTGGCCTTTCTCAGCTTGAAAACGCGGTTTGCTACCTCCTGGAGCCGCTGCGGATCGGCTGCCGCCGGTCGTTTTTTCTGATCAACCCTGACAGCAATGGCTTTGAGCTTTTTTGAACCCATTACCGCCCCGAAACCGCCTGAGCCGGAGGCATTTTCCGCTGCCAGAACGGTGGCAAAAGTCACAAGGTTTTCACCGGCAGGGCCTATATCCAGTACTCTAGTCTCCTGTCCCAACTCGGATTGAAGCATATTGCGTGCTTCTATCGCTGTTTTCCCCCAGAGATGTCCGGCATCCCTGATCTCCACCGTTCCCCGTTCATCTATATAAATATAGACCGGCCTTTCCGCCTTGCCCGTTACCACCAGACCGTCATACCCGGCATATTTCAGCCATGAGCCCCAGCTCCCTCCCAGGTTGCCATAGGTAAAAGATTCAGGTTCTATTTCGGCTGATTTCCCGCAGACCTGCCAGCGGCAGCCTGAAAAGCGCATGAAACCCGCAACCGGCCCGGTGATGCAGATAAAGGGATTTTGCGGATCGAAGGCCTTTACCCTGCTTTTCACTTCATCCCAGTATATTTTGGCCGCTATGCCCCTGCCCCCCAGGAAACGGTCAGCATAATCTGCCGTGTTTAAACGGGTAATACCCCCGCTGGTAAGGTCTATCCTGAGTATTTCACCGGCATAACCAGACTCCGCCATCTTGTTCCCCCTGTTTAATTTCACCTGTATTCGATCAGCTTTAAAGATGGTTTCATTGTATAACAGATCGGTAATTCTCCTCAATCGTCATTGCGAGCCTTCCTTTCTCCGCGTAGTAATCAAGGACTGTTAAAAAACGCCATGACTGGAAAGCTTCCTGCCAGTTTTCTTTTCAGGATTAAAGCCGAATTTTATTCGAAATATTGCGGACAAAACACAGTCTGGTTGAGTCAGCCGACTGCGCAAGGGGAAGCCTGTGCTTTGTTCAGGACGGTGACACGAAGTCGTCTCGGCACCCAGAGGGTACCCGCTATTCTAATCCCTGCCGGGGGCTTATGGCATGGCTCAACCATCCACACGACTCGACTTTCATCATTCAGGATGACACTGGCAAGAGGCTTGGACGATTACTTCAGAGGTGGGCAGGTCTTTCGTGTAATCAACGACGAATTGGAGGGGTTATTCCTGACTGGTTATCTGAAATTATTGTATAAATGATTGACTGTTTATCTTATTGACAATATCCGGACACAATAGTATCATGGAAAAAATATCGAATATTTCGATTCAACTCCCCATTTTTGGCTATCTCAATGTCAGGTAAATACGCATCTAAATATGGACGTATACGAGCAATGAAATTAAGGGAAGATCCAGGCCCACCCGTACATCTTCGAACGTACAGATAACACTGTTTCTGTAAAAGAATAAAATTTATCGTTCGGATAAAAGGAAGAGTACGAGTG
>CAYLVC010000254.1:0-4796 GCA_964387005.1 uncultured Dehalococcoidales bacterium
TTTCATTATATCGAACTGGAGGAAGGTTTTGTTGGCTGGAGGATGTTGATCCCTGGATTTTTGAACAAATTCAAGATTGGATTTCAGTTTTACTGGCACGAACTAATCACATAAGTACTTTTCAGACACAACGTCCCCAGGTTTAACCACTGATATTTTCACCAGGCCAGGTCGTTGACGAATGGTGCCGTATGTGATACCATGTATCTTGAGAGTGAAAGATGAGTAAAGCAGACAAACAAGAGCAGAAAATCCGCAAGAATATTACCAATGTTTCTCTGGAAGACTTTGAAGCTCTTATTAACCAATATGGATTTATCAAGGGAAAAGGGAGTAATCCAAAAGCCAGAATTGGCAATTACACAATGCCTTTCAAAAGAGAGAATCCAGTAAAAGTATGCTACGTAAAAGAACTATTACAAATAATCGATAGTGTATAGCAGGGGTGGAACATGGTAGAAAAAAACTTAACATATTATGCAAAATTGCCTTACACCATCAATTTGGAAAGACATGATGATCAGGGTGTATACTGGGTTGCACGAGTGGTCGAACTGCCGCACTGTTTAATACATGGCGATACGCCGGAACAGGCTATCAAGGAAATTGAGGAAGTAAAAATGGACTGGATACAGTCCAATCTGGAAGACGGCCTGCCAATCCCGGAACCAACCTCAACCAGATACAGTGGAGAAATCCGTATTAGAATGCCACCTTCTTTGCATCAATTACTGGCACAAAGGGCTGCCAATGAGGGGGTAAGCCTGAATCAATACATGGTGGCCGGTTTGGCCCGGTCCGTTGGCCTGGATGAAGGCAGGCAAGTTCAAGCATCTTTAAAATAAAGGCGCTTTGCCCGGACGTATTACTGAATTAGAAAGTGAACCTGAGCCCTCGATCCCGCCAGGGACTCGAGGGCTTTAGAGTACGATATTCAGTTATTGGTACCCCTGAGAGATATCCATATGTTGAAAAACAAAGCCTGTTTGAAATGCTTGATTGTTGTATGAGATAATGAGGCTTAATTCAAAGCTGTGGTAGTTGGAATAGTAAGGCATGAGTTCCTCTTCAACTGAAGAATCCGGGTTTAGAGAAAAAGATAAAGATACCTCGGCAATTCGGAAAGATACCCTGCAAATCGGTGTCAGCAGACCGGCATTGCCGTTAGATGACCTCCCAACCCCGGAAGAGGTCTTCAAAGTCCCCAGAATCAGCGCCAAAATGTTATTTGCCCGAGTTCTGGGTCCAAGCATGATCGTACTTGGCGCAGGTATCGGCAGCGGCGAATGGCTGCTCGGTCCCCTGGGGTTTGCTACATATGGTTTCATAGGAATCGGGTTCCTGGTTACCATATCAGCCGTACTCCAAACATTTTATAATGTTGAAAATGTCCGCTATATCATGGCGACAGGGGAAGTGCCTGTTGTCGGATTTGCTCGAACTCCGCCCGGAATGAAGCTATGGGTCCCCTTGACCCTGATCTTTATTTATTTGTCCTTGATCTGGGGTGGCTGGGCGGCGGCGGCCGGGCAGGGTATCTTCACTATTTTTGCCGGACGGACTTATGATGCCGGTCAGCCTGCTGAGCTGGAACTGGTGCGGATTATTGCCATTGTCCTGCTGTTCCTTTCTTTAGGCATATATTTGTTCGGGAAAAAAATAAGCCGGACACTGGAGATTATAGAGACAGTTGCCGTGATATGCATTCTGGCCATAGTTATCATACTGGCGATTGTCATAACTCCTGCGGATATCTGGAAGACAATGCTTGTGAGTATAGTCACGCCGGCCGCTCCGCCCGCAGGTATTGATGCTACCATCCTCGGTTCGATCATCGGGTTTACCGGCGGCGCCGCCGGTATGAACTTTTTAATACTTAACTATTACCGTGACCACGGTTATGGAATGGGGTATAAAGTCGGATTCTTTTCCGGGGTTTTCGGTGGGGAAAGAAAAGCAGTGCGGCCGTCCGGCATTACCTTCCGCGAGACCGAGCAGAACTCAAGGACGTGGAAACGCTGGTTCCGCTTCCTGTTAATTGACCAGTGGGGCATCTTTTTCGTAGGCGCCATGTTCGGGATGTTCATCACCAGTGTAATGGTTGTTTCACTAAGCTTGACTCCCGGGGCCGCGGAGCCCACCACCGCCAACATGCCGGTCTATGTGGCCGTTGAACTGGGTAAAAGGGCTGCCTGGCTCTTTCCCGGAATGCTTATTTTCGGTGCTCTGATACTGTGGAAGACACAGACTACCAACCTGGAAGTACTCATCCGCAACACTACCGATGTGGCCATTTCCAGCAGTACTCGCCTTAATAAATGGATTGGCAACGACCCGCGCAAGTTTTACTTCCTGGCGGCAGGTTTCTTCATCATCTTTATCGGTATTATCATCCACCTGAAAATACCCACCGAACTGCTGATGTATTCAGGCAACATATCGAATCTGGCGGCTATCATTTTCCCCCTGGTCCTGATTTACCTGAACCGGCAGCTGCCCAAACCGGCTCGCGCCGGCTGGTGGACTTATCCGGTACTTATCGCCAATGTCCTGTTCTTTGGCTTCTTCTTCCTGAACTTCATATTTGTGCAAATTACCGGACAAGCACTTGTCACATTCTAACTATTTCAGGGTTATCTTTAAACAAACCGCACAACAGAGCGAAAAGCTCAATGAGGCGGTTTAGGGTATCATCAAATGTTGGTTCGTTTGACATCGCTCCACCAGACAGAATCGCCGTTGCGGACCTGCTGCTCTCCCCGCTGGAGAATGGCGAGCTCTTTATCCGTCAGTTCTTCCTTTTGCTCTCGCAGCCATTCGGCAAATTTTAACACGATGCGGCTCTCATCATCAGAGAGTTCATTCACAACCTTTTTTAGCTCTTGTTTAGCTGCACTCATAAATCTGCTCCAGCGGAAAATGAACCGGCAATCTTTGGAATATCGGTATGTTAAAACCTAGCCTTGTTACCATTCCATATTATCTGATAATATCATAAAATTCGAAGTCATAAACAACCTCGGGATCGAATAGATTTCTCTGATATTAAACCCCTCTTTTATAAGGCACCTAAGCCGCCGGTTTAGCAATCATTTTTCGGCATCACTCAGCCAATGTGAATAAGATACTCTAGCATTTTTCACCCTGAACATTATTTGTGTGTAATCGTACACTAATTGTATACAAGATGTCACGGGGGGAGCTCGCCTTTACGGAGTATAGCCAGTTCGGCCTCAGTTAAACCTGCCTTCTATTATCTTAACCCCCTAAAACATCATTTATCATACAAATACTTTCTATAGAGAGAAACAAAAACATCATTTCTGACAACACTAATTGCATTTTGAGAACCTGCGGTGGTGGCTATTAAAACGGCAAAATCGTTTTCCGGTGCCATCCAGACCAAGGAACTGGCAACCGGGTTTCCATGACTATCCGCGTTGCCACCGGAGTGAAATAACACAGCCATACTATAATAGGTGGAAACCACCCATCCCAAAGCATAATCCGCCAAACCATACGGTCCTGGGACCCTACCTGCCTCGAACGGTGGGGTATGGAGAATCTTGAAAGTTTCCGGCTGGAGTAACGTCGACCCGCCCTTTTCTCCTTCCAGATGCATAATCACAAACTTGGCCCAGTCTTTGAGAGACAGGCTGATGCCTCCGGACGGTCTTTCGCAAGCGTAGGGTAGAATTTCTTCCGCGGGAACAGGAACATAAACCCCATTATCAAGCTTATGCTGCCAGGGCTGGTCGATGTGATTACCGGTTACGCTGGCTCCAAATCCCACGGTGGTAATACCCAGGGGTTGGAAAACAAGAGTCTGGATCAGATCCTCCCAGGGCTTACCGGATACTTGTTCGGTCACCGCTCCGGCGATGGCGTATCCCGCGTTGGAATAGAGGTAAGCAGTCCCTGGTTCAGGTAAGGAGTCTGCCTTCGGATAATGACATAAAAAATATTTGACGTATTCATAACGTCTTTGTGTGATCGGTCCGAATACATCTGTCGAGGGAGGTTCATAACCAGCGCCTTCTGGTAATCCAGCATGATGAGATAGCAGTCCTAAAAGGGTAACGTTGCGGTATTTGGGGATCATTTCCTGCGCCATTTCAGGATAAATATCGGCCAGAGTAGTTGTCCATTTCAACTGGCCTTTTTCTACCAGAATGGCAATTAAAGTGGCAGTAAAGGCCTTGGCGCAGGAACCAATCAGAAACTGGTCATCGATGGTAACGGGAGTGGGGCCTCCGGCTTTCCGTACCCCGACCGCCCCTGAATCGACTATTTTACCACCTGATATTACCACCGCTGCCAGAGCCGGTAATTTATTGGAATCCAGTGTCGCTTGTAAAATATCATTGAGATATTGAGATTGATCTGTCGTCGAGGCAGTCGGAGGTGTGGTTGACGCTGCGACCGGAGTGGTAATAAGGGTTGTTGACGTCATTGGAGCAACTGAAGGACTAACGGGGAGTGCTGGTCTGGAGCAGCCGCTGAACGCCAGGCTCAGGATTCCTGCAAAAATGATTACTTTAATAAGGTGTTTAATAACCATTGTAATCCTGCTATCCCATTTATACGCTCAGCTCTCTGGTTATGTTTTCCAGATTGTAACATATGTACTTTAACAACATCAATAGTGTTTGCTGCGTACTCCTTTGCCGGGATATCTGGGTGATATTTTGACCTATTCGAAGTAGACCTTTCTTATATCATGCACTTCAGTCATTGTGAGCAAACTCCGTCTTTTCTCCTTCTTACAACTATAGGGATAGTATTTTTGTCCCGGC
>CAYLVC010000255.1:0-4773 GCA_964387005.1 uncultured Dehalococcoidales bacterium
TTTCCGGAGCTTTTATCACCTGTCAGCAGCAGACTCCGGGAGGAAAGATGAATACACCTGTAATCCTGCAAAAATACCGCCCGGTTATTGACAGCGAGATAAAAACGATAATCGACAGCCGCTCCAGTCCACTATACGGCATGATGCGCTATCATTTCGGCTGGACCGATAAAAGAGGTAATCCGGTTTCAGAGAATTACGGCAAAGCCCTGCGTCCCGGGCTGTGCCTGTTTTGCTGCGAAGCCGTGGGGGGTGACTACAGGCAGGCGCTCCCGGCTGCGGCAGCCATCGAGCTGGTGCATAACTTCTCATTGATCCATGATGATATCCAGGACAATGACCGCGAGAGGCGGCACCGCCCCTCGCTCTGGGCAATCTGGGGCAAAGCTCAGGCTATTAATGCCGGTACCGCCATGCGCATCCTGGCCAACATCGCCTTGCTGCACCTGGGAAAAAAAGATATTCCTGTGGACAAACTGGTTATTTTGCAGGCTCTTCTGGATGAAATCAGCCTGAAATTGATCGAAGGTCAGTACCTGGATATCGAATTTGAACACCGCTACGATATCAATACCTCTGACTACCTGGCCATGATCGGAGGAAAAACAGCCACATTGATCTCCGGGTCAATGGAAATGGGAGCACGGCTGGGTACAGACTCTAAAGCAGTGATTTCCGCTGTGCGGGAATCAGGCTGGAACCTGGGGCTGGCGTTCCAGATCAGGGACGATATTCTGGGGATCTGGGGAAACGAAGCTGAGACCGGCAAGCCTTCCGGTAATGATATTCGCCGCCGCAAGAAGAGCTATCCCATAGTATTTACCCTGGAAACAGCAGCAGGAACCAGTCACAAAGAGCTGGTTTCGATTTACAAAAACAGCCTGATGGATGAAAAAACCGTCGACCGCATCCTGGCTATCCTGGAGTCGGTCCATGCCCGGGAAAATGCCCAAAAACTGGTTGACCGCTATTGCCTGTCAGCCTCCCGCTTATTTGGTTCCCTGGACCTTCAACGGACAGCTAAAGCTGAGATGTCCGAGCTGGTGGAATTTTTAACAGGCAGGGAATACTAACCGGAGATTGTATGAAAAGAATAGAACCGTCTATCAACACAGACCATACCAGGCGCAAAGAAGAGCACCTGAAACTGGCACTTGATGAAGCCGTCCAGTTTCGAGGCGTGACTACTGGTCTTGAAAATTACTATTTCATTCACCAGGCGCTGCCTGAAATTGATCTGGAGGAGGTCGATCTATCCGCCACCCTCTTTGGAAAACGCCTTCAAGCACCTCTTCTGATCTCGCCCATGGTAGGCGGGATCGAAGAAGCTGAGGGTATTAACCGTAATCTGGCGCTGGCAGCCCAGTCCTTTGGGCTGGCCATGGGACTTGGCTCACAGCGCTGCCTGATCGACCATCCCGAGCTGACATCGACCTTCAATGTGCGTGAGTTTGCACCGGACATTCTCCTCTTCGCCAATCTGGGGGCTATTCAACTCAACTATGGTTTTGGTATTGCAGAGTGCCTGCGTCTGGTTGAAGCAGTCCGGGCTGATGCTCTGGTGCTGCATTTGAATCCGCTCCAGGAAGCGCTTCAGCCTGAAGGCAATACCAGATTTTCCTGCCTGCTGAAAAAAATCGAGTCTGTCTGCCGCTGGCTGCCGGTGCCGGTGATGGTTAAAGAGGTGGGAGGAGGCATATCGGAAGAGGTGGCGGCCAGCCTGGCAGGAGCAGGGGTAGCCTGCATCGACATAGCCGGCGCCGGGGGTACCTGCTGGAGTGAAATAGAGAGGCTGCGCGCCAGGGATCCGGCGGATGCCAAAACGGGTGAATTTTTCTCCGGGTGGGGTATTCCCACGGCTGAATCGATCAAGCTGGCGCGGAGAGGCGCCCCGGACTTGCCGGTAATCGCCAGCGGGGGTATACGCTCCGGTCTGGATGCGGCCAAGGCTATTGCCCTGGGGGCTGATATGGCTGGAATTGCCGCACCCCTTTTAAAAGCGGCCGTTATTTCAAGTGAAGCGGTCGAACAGCTTCTCAATGAAGTAGTGGAAGTATTAAGAATCACCATGTTTTGCATCGGAGCTCCCGACATCAGAAAACTCAAATTTTCACCTTTCCTGAGGAGAGTGTAGGCAGCCCATGAAATTTTCACGGCAGCTTTCCACCGCATTAGCTGGATACCTTTTAAAAAAGACCATACAGAGAACAAGGCGGTACCCGCTGGTATTGATGCTGGAACCCCTTTTTCGCTGCAATTTGCATTGCGCAGGCTGCGGGCGGATAAGGGAGTACCGGGACATCCTGGACAAAACGCTGAGCCTGGAGGAGTGCCTGGCAGCGGTACAGGAAGCTGAGGCTCCGGTTGTCAGCATCACGGGCGGAGAACCGCTGCTGCATCCGGAGATCGTTGATATTGTCGGCAGCATCGTCCGGCAGAAGCGCTTTGTTAACCTGTGTACCAATGGTCTGCTGCTGGAAAGTTCGCTCAGCCGTTTTAATCCGGACCCGCACCTGTATTTTGTGCTGCACCTGGACGGACTGGCCGGGACACATGATAAATTAGCCGGCAGGCAAGGTGTTTTCGACAGCGCCCTGTCAGCCATCAGAGCGGCCCGCAGTTCCGGCTTCCAGGTGTTGATCAACACCACGCTCTACAAACAGACCGATATCGATGAAATCCGCCGGCTATTTCTCCTGCTGGCCGCTATTCCCGTAAACGGCATTATGCTCTCTCCGGCTTTCAGCTATGAAGCCGTCGCCGCCGATTCTTTTCTCTCCAGGCAGGAGATGCAGCAGGCTTTTTCTTCTCTGTTCAGTCTGCGCCGCCAGGTCCCTTTCTACAACACCCCACTCTATCTTGAATTCCTGGCCGGAAATATCGCCCTGCGCTGCACGCCCTGGAGTACGCCAACGCGCAATCCCGGCGGCTGGAAAATGCCATGCTACCTGCTGACGGACGGGCACTGCCGTTCGTTTCGGGAATTGATGGAAACGACCGAATGGTCCAGATACGGAGCGGAGAATAACCCTCGCTGCACCAATTGCATGGTGCACTGCGGGTTCGAAGCCAGCGCCCTTTCCGCAATTAGACGCAGTCCTATCAACCTCTGGAAGACACTGAAGGGGATTTATTTTTAAAGCGTAACCAGCTTCTCTCTTTGGGTAAAGGGCATCAATTAAAACTGACAAGTGGTGATGTAAAAAATGCTGGCAGTATTAAGCGCCCTGGAACAGGAAATCAGGAACATGGTGAAGGAAATGAGGACAGACCGCATCCTGGAATTCGGTGAATGCAAAATCCGGGAAGGTGTATACAGCCGAAAATCTGCCCTGCTGGTATCAACTGGCATGGGCCGGGAAAAGGCTGAACAGGCCGCTGTGCGGGTAATGGACAATTATCCTGTCAGTCTGGTGATATCAACCGGGTTCAGCGGAGCCCTGAACGGCAGGTCACGTACAGGGGATATAGTGGTCTGTTCCAAGATCAGATGCGCTGAAAAAAATAACATCGTACCGCTTCCGGACCTGGAATGCACGCCCCGGACGGCAAGACTGGCCCTGGAATCCGCGGCTGCGCCTGCGGTTCAAGGCTGCGGGATAACCGCGGCGGTAATCTGTTCAACTGCCGCAGCCAAGCACCGGCTGGGGATTGAATACGGGGCGGATATCGTGGACATGGAGAGTTACTGGATTGGACGACTGGCTCTTGAGCGGAGAATTTCTTTTATAGCAGTGAGAAGCATCCTGGATTCCCAGCAGGATGATCTGTCCTTCCTGGAGCGGGTCACCTCCGGCGGAGGGATTGTGCCTTCTCTGGTTTTCAGACAACTTTGCCTTCATCCCGGGCATTGGAGGGAGACGATCGGAATTTACCGGAAATACCGGCTGGCTGCCTCCAGTCTGGTTATCTTTATGAAGGGGCTGATCAGGAATTTGCCGGAGACGGAAATATGAAAGTCCTGGTTACCGGCGCCAGTGGTTTTATCGGCGGCAACCTTGCCCGGGAACTGATCAGGCAGGGCTACCGGGTCAGAGCGCTGGTCAGGCAGAGCAGCAATCTCAGGCACCTCCGGGACCTGGATCTTGAACTAGCCGAAGGTGATCTGCTGGATAAACCTTCACTGGAAAGGGCTTTAAAAGGATGCCAGGGGCTTTTCCATGCGGCCGCCCTGTATACTTTCTGGTCGGCTGCCCCGGCGGATATCTACCGGACCAATGTTGAAGGAACAGCCAATATCCTGTCAGCCGCCCGGAGGGAAGGAATCAAAAGGGTGGTCTACACCAGCAGCGAATCGGTGATCGGGATAGAAGCGAAAAACACCCCCGGGAATGAGGACGGGCAGTCCAGCCTGAGAAACATACCTGGCGACTATAAAAAGTCCAAATTCATGGCCGAACAGCTGGCTCTCAAGACCGGACGGGAAGGACTGGAGGTGGTTATCGTCAACCCGACTACGCCAATCGGGGCGTATGATGTCAAGCCGACACCCACGGGCAAGATCATCACGGACTATTTGAAGCATAAAATGTTTGCCTGTGTTAATACCGGGCTGAATGTAATCGATGTAGAAGATGTGGCCAGGGGGCACATCCTGGCACTGGAAAAAGGGCTGAATGGCCGGCGCTATCTGCTGGGCAACCGCAACATGACCTTGCGTGAAATCATGACGCTGCTGGAAACAATCAGCGGGATCAAAGCACCCCGCTTGACCCTTCCCCTCTGGACAGCCCTGGGAGCGGCATATGGGGATGAACTGATCGAAGGCAGGAT
>CAYLVC010000256.1:0-4758 GCA_964387005.1 uncultured Dehalococcoidales bacterium
TAACATTGGCTCCCAGCTCCCCGGCTATCATTCCTGACAGGAAAGCGGTCTCAATACTGTGATTCAGCACGTTCTGTCCGTAGCTCGTGCGGAATTTCAACCGGCCGAGTATCTTGATCAGCTCGGGGCGTAATCCCTGCACTCCGACCTGAATGGCCGACTGCTCTCCGGCAGCAAAAATCGTGGCTTCAACTTCTTCTTTGGACTTGGAGACAACTTCCTCTATACGCGCCGGATGAATGCGGCCATTGAGAATCAAGCGAGTTAAGGCTAAACGGGCAATTTCACGTCTGACCGGATCGAAACTGGAGAGTGTTACAGCTTCCGGTGTATCATCGATAATCAGGTCTACCCCGGTTGCCTGCTCCAGAGCACGTATATTGCGTCCTTCCCTGCCGATCAATCTGCCCTTCATTTCATCGTTGGGTATGGGCACAACGAAGACGGTAGTTTCCGATACGATCTCGGAGGCGGAGCGCTGTATTGCCATAGAGAGTATTTCCTGGGCTTTTTCATTAGCCTGAAACTGAAGAGTGGCTTCCCATTCACGTATACGTCTCCCTGTCTCCTCCTTCATCTCAGCTTCCATGTTCTCCAGCAGGATTTTCCTGGCATCCGCCGAAGTCAAATTGGAAATTTCTTCCAGCTTTTTCAACTGCTTGTCACGGATCTCAGTCACCCCGGCACGCATTGCTTCGATCTCTTTTTCACGATTGTTCAGATTACGGTCGCGGTGTTCCAGGTTCTCCAGTTTACGGTCAAGTGAATCGATTTTCTGGCTGAGCCGGTTCTCCTGGCGCTGCAATTCAGAACGCCGCTGACGATATTCGGCTTCAGCCGCAGTTTTTACTTTTTCAGACTCCTGTTTTGCTTCTTCCATTACGGTTTTAGCTTCTAAGCGGGATTCAGACAGCGTTCTGGCAGCTTTCCTCTCGGCAATACGCATCTGTCTTCCGATTAACACCCTCCGGAAGAAAAACAGCGCCAGCGCCCCTGCTATGGAACCTATCAGAAAGGCAAAGAGGATACCAAGGCCTACAACTAAATTGCTCAACTATTCTTTTCCCCCTTTTCTCGTCCAATTTGAAATAATCATATGATTTGTTTACCCCTTATTTTTCTTTTCTATTTATCATCCGTGGTCCCGGTTTGATATTCAGACGCCGGCGGCTGACCCTGATTACATTCCTGCCATGTTTCCTTGACCAGTTTGTTGATAACAGCAAATTCAAATCCCTTACGTTGCAGATAGGCTCCCAGCCTCCTGTGAAATACCTGGAAATCAGAGACCGGCAAAGTGCGAGCTTTGCGTGTGGCTAACTGCCGGGCAACGGCAATATCATCGTTCCCTTCCACTGCTGCCTTGATTATCTCTGAATCGATGCCTTTACGCTTGAGTTCCATTTTTATTGCTTTCTGGCTGCGCGGTTTGAATGTTTTACGGTCTTCAGCCCACAACCGGGCAAAAGCAGCATCATCCAGATAACCCGCTTGCCTCAATTTTTCTATGGCAGCATCGATATCGGCCATTTCAAAACCCAGTTTCAGCAACCGCTCCCTGGTTTCAGATTCGCTTCTGGGACGGTAGCTTAAAAACCGCATCGCAGCCCTGAAACAGCGCTGACTATCGTCATCTCCGCTGAGCAAGGCTATTTCTGACGGAGAAAGAACACTCCCGACTTCCAGGGACTCTGCAGCAATGACTTTATTGTCAAGGCTAAACCAGTAGCTACCGTCCAGATATATCCTGGAACGGTCCCTGCCGGTTTTTGTTTCAGCTTTTATAGCCGTAATTACCTTCTTCATTTCCTGCCGATTTAAAACAAAAGGCTGAGGTACAATACCTCAGCCTTTTTAATATTCACTTTATTTTAAGCCCTGCCTGTGCAGGACAGCTTTAATCCGTATCCTCACCCTTTGTTTTTGGAGTAGAAACAGCAGTGGCTGAGGCCCGTATCTTCCGCTCTATCTCCTCGGCGAGTTCAGGATGCTGGCTCAAATACGTTTTGGCATTCTCTCTGCCCTGACCCAACCTGACATCACCATAGGAGAAAAAAGCTCCGGACTTGGTTAACAGCCCTTGCTGTACACCCAGGTCTAACAGGTCACCCTCTTTACTTATTCCATGAGCGAACATTATGTCAAATTCCGCACTTCTAAAGGGAGGAGCAACCTTGTTCTTTACTATTTTTGCCTTGATGTGGTTGCCTGTGGCTTCATTACCCTGCATGATGGTCTCAACGCGTCTCAAGTCAATCCGGATCGTACTGTAAAACTTCAGGGCTCTTCCCCCCGGAGTCACCTCCGGATTTCCATATACAATACCCACTTTTTCACGCAATTGGTTAATAAAAATGACCACTGCATTTGATTTCGAGATTGCGGCAGCCAGTTTTCTTAGAGCCTGCGACATTAAACGGGCCTGCAGACCCACATGGGATTCCCCCATCTCCCCCTCGATTTCAGCTTGAGGGACCAAAGCGGCTACACTATCAATCACGATGATATCCACAGCACCACTTCTAACCAGGGCTTCAGTAATTTCCAGCGCTTGTTCTCCGGTATCAGGTTGAGAGATATAAAGGTCCTCTGTTTTTACTCCGCAATCAGCTGCATAGGAGCGGTCTAAAGCATGCTCCACATCTATATAAGCCGCTACCTCTCCCCGCTTCTGTGCTTCCGCAATGATATGCTGGGCCAGGGTTGTCTTACCCGAGGACTCAGGTCCGTATATCTCGGTTATCCTTCCCTTGGGTATACCACCCACTCCCAGAGCTATATCCAGAGACAGTGAACCGCTGGGTATCACATCTATCGGTGTAGACGTGTTTTCACCCAGCTTCATCACTGAGCCTTTACCAAAACGTTTTTCAATTTGATTGATTGCCAGTTCCAGTGCTTTTTCTTTTTCTGTACCGGCTCTATCTTTCGAATTGGTCTTTTCTATCGTCATTTTTCGTTTTTATGCCTTCAGGAATTTATGCACTAAGACACATTTACGCATATGTATCATAACATAACTGCAACATTCCCTCAAGCTCTGAAAGCCATCCGGCCATTTTTCATTTTACATGGTCTAAAGCATACCACGCATACCGCTATTACGCAAGAGCCAGTTTTTTCAGGCAGTACCCCTTTCTGCGCAGGATCTCCCTGGCCGCAACTACTCCCGAAGCGGAAGCCAGGCTTAACCCGCGGCTGACACCCGCACCATCTCCTGTCCCAAACATATTGTGCACCTCCGTTTCCAGCACCGGACTGAGCTGCGGACGAAAAGAATAAAACTTGACCTCTACCCCATAAAGCAGCGTATGCCGGGAGGCAACCCCCGGAGCCAGCTTGTCCAGGGCTTCCAGCATCTCGATGATACCCTTTAGATGACGGTAGGGTAAAACAAAGGACAAGTCCCCCGGGGTTGCACTCTTCAAAGTAGGCTGCACCAGCCCTTTAGCCAGGCGGGTTTCATTCGAACGATGACCGCTTAAAAGGTCTCCCAAACGCTGTACCAGCACGCCTCCGCTGAGAATGTTGGCCAAACGTGCAATGTATTTTCCGTAGGCTATCGGCTCATGAAAAGGACTGGTAAAATCTGTGCTTATCAATATGGCAAAATTGGTGTTTCCGGTGGTCCTCTGTCCGTAACTGTGGCCGTTTACGGTTACAACAGGGTCCGTGCCGCCGCTGTTCTCCAGTGTTACTTCACCCCCGGGACACATGCAAAATGTACGCAGACGGTCGTCAAAACTCTCCGAATAGTATTCCAGTTTAGCTTCATAGAGGACATCCGTTAAATTGTCCGTGACCGTTCGCGGTACTTCCACTCTGACACCGACATCCACCGGATTATTATGCAGTGTAAGTTTTAGACGCCGGGCTTCCTGAAAAAGCCAGTCGGCCCCTTCTCTGCCCGGAGCCAGAATTAGATATTCACAGTAAAGAGTTTCACCCTCCGAGGTCTCGAATCCCCTGACCGTATTGTTTTCAACCAGTATCCGGCCTGCCTGGGTCTTCAGCCTGACATCAAGGCGGGAGTTAAGATGCTCGCGCATGGCACTGAGCACCGAAAAACAGTTTTCCGTCCCCATATGCCTTACCGGCACACTCACCAGCCTCAGATCAGCCAGAATCGCCTTATCCTTGATCCGCTCAACCTCACCACCGGTGCCGTACAGCTTGTACGGCGCTCCGAACTGAAGGTAAACATGGTCAATATAGTCGAGCAGGGCTGAGGTTTCGGCCTCACCCAGGTAATCTTTCAACCATCCCCCCACTTCGGCCGATAAAGTCAGCTTGCCGTCGCTGAAAGCTCCGGCGCCGCCCAGCCCGCAGACCATGTTGCAGGGAACACAGGAGAGACAGGGTTTGCCGGTGTTGCGGGCAGGACAGACCCTTTCCCCCAGGTCTTTGCCCTTTTCTACCAGCAGAAGCTTCAGGTCAGAAGACCGGGTAATCTCCAGAGCCGCCATAATTCCCGCGGGTCCGCCACCGACGATAATAACATCGTATTTTTTAGCCATCGCCGCTACGCTCCAATTTCATATTAGACGTATGCGATTGGCTCGTCAACCCCCGGCCTGTTCCGTTTATTGCGCTTTGGGTTGCTCTGTCCGCCTGTAGAGACGGGACGGCCACCAGCTGAAGCGCCCGACCAGGGTGGCGATGGAGGGAATCAGTATTGCCCGCACCAGGAAAGTATCTATCAGTACCCCTATGCCGATCGCAGCACCCACCTGTGAGACCATTTGCAGCGAAGCAGTT
>CAYLVC010000257.1:0-4757 GCA_964387005.1 uncultured Dehalococcoidales bacterium
ACAAATACCGCATATGAGCGATGGTGGAGAAACACCTGTTATTGCTGGTCTGAGCCTGGAATGGCTTGAAAGACTGGATAAAATGACCGGAGCTGTCCTTCGCCCCAGGACCGAAGATATAGGCTCTACCGATCCCAGGCTCGTTGATTACTGGAAACGCTTTATGGGTAATGTTATCAACGGGCACATCGAGCATACTGCCTGGGTAGATACCGAATTAACCAAATGCATGCTGAATGATATGGTGGAAGAGGCCGGCATAAAATTATTTCTGCATTCCTGGGGTACCCGGGCTATCGTGGAAGACGGTTGTGTCAAGGGCGTTGTCTTCGAGAGCAAGTCCGGAAGAATGGCCGTACTCGGCCAGGTCATCATTGACGGGACCGGTGATGGCGATCTGCTGCCTTCGTCCGGCGCTGCTTTCGATGCAGAAGTAGAGAAAGGTTCCCGTAGCGCGGCACTGGCCCTGGTGTTCCGCTTAGGCAACTGTGATTACCAGAAATACTGCGATTTTCACGAATCGCAGCCAGAAAAATTTGAGGCACTGATGAATGAACTGGCCCAGGTAGCCGGTACTAGACTTTTACCTTTACCCTCACCTCGCAATGACGTGCTTTGGATTAATAACTGGATTCAGGGACTGGACTGTACCAATGTGGAAGACCTCACCCGGTTGGAAGTTGAGATGCGTAAGATTATGCGCAAAGGCCATGATTTCCTGAAGAAGAATTTCCCGACCTTTGAAAACAGCTTTATTCTCGATACCGCTTCTCAAACCGGTACCAGGGGCAGCCGGCGGTTGATAAGTGAGTATGTCATCACTAAAAAGGATTTCCAGGACTGTAAGAAGTTCGAAGATACGATAGCAGTATTCCCACGCCTGGGTCCTCCGGGGAGAACCGAAGTCAAGCGAGTCTATCTTCCCTACAGATCACTGGTCCCTGCCAGTGTTGATGGACTGCTGGTTGCCGGCCGCAGCTTTGGTTCTGATATGGCCGCCAATAATATGGCTAACCTGATTCCCCATTGTATAGCCAATGGAGAAGCTGCCGGAACAGCCGCAGCCATCGCCGTAAAGAAAGGCATTAGTCCACGCAGGGTGGATGCAAGGACTCTTCAGCAGACACTGCTAAAACAGGGGGTAGTACTTCCGGGGGTAGATCTGGCTCCAGCCGGATAAACCCGGTGGATATTTCTGCAAGCGACAAACGATCGCTTGCAGAATACTTTCAACAGATGTATTCCTCTGTTACATCCGTGGTTATTCTTTTTAATAGTTACACGGGTGGATCAATGAACCCGGCGATTGTTGGTCAATGACAGTAGTTCTTCAACCGGCAACGGAATTGGGTGTTTTTTCCCTGTTATTCTCTACTTAAAAGGTTGTATACTTGCGTTAAAAGCAGTGATTTCAATTTAAGAACCAATACCCTGTAATATAGCATAATATATTAAAAAAACAGCTATTTTAGTGAAAACAAATAACCTCACATTCCGGTCTGAACATGAAGGCGGTATGATTGCCCCGATAGAGAGAATGGGGCACGGCATATCCCGCAGTGTGGAAAAGTGGTTCCCCGATCCATTTATTTTCGCCATTCTTCTGCTTTTCCTGGTGGTCATACTGGCCGGCATCCTGGAGCAGCGCAATCCTTACCTGCTGATGCAGGATATGTACCAGGGCTTCTGGTCTTTTCTTACATTTGCCATGCAGATGTGTATTATCCTGGTAACCGGGTATGCCCTGGCGTTTCATCCCAGGGTACGCCGGGGGATCGCCTGGTTATGTACTCTTCCCAGGAACGGGAAACAGGCTGCTGCCCTGGTTGCCTGTGTTGCCTGTGTTTTTTCCTGGGTCAACTGGGGCCTTGGTCTAATCATAGGGGCAAGTATTGCGCGGGAAATGGGCAGACAGGCTTATTTCCGAAAAATGCCCATCCATTATCCTGTTATTTGTGCTGCCGGGTATACTGGCATGGGACTCATCTGGCACTGGGGGCTTTCTGGCTCAGCACCTCTTCTTGTTACCGCCAGCGGCAATTTTCTGGAAAATATCATAGGAGTTGTGCCTGTTTCGCAGACCATCTTCAGTTCTTATTCGCTGATTAATAGCCTGATCGTTCTGGTTTTTGCGGTTGGGGTGTCCTATCTGCTTCATCCTGCTCCATCGAGGTGCCGCGGTGTCGAGATATATGCACCCTCGCTAACAAGGAAGGAAGAAGAAACCGGGGTTATAGAGAGAAAACAATCTTTTTCTGATCGATTGGAAAACAGTCGCCTGCTGGTCTTGATTATGGTAGCTTTAATGGCTGGCTCAATGGTCTGGTGGTTCAGTACCAGGGGTTTTATGAACGGACTTGATATCAATGCCGTCAATTTTTGCTTTATTCTGGCAGGGTTGCTGTTATATCTTAATCCGGTCAAGTATATGAAAGCCGTATATGCCGCTGCCACCGAGGTTGGCGGAATAATACTTCAGTTTCCCTTCTACGCCGGTATACAGGGCGTAATGATGTATTCGGGATTGGGCACGACAATAGCCAGTTGGCTGGTGAATATTGCTTCACCCTTTCTTTATCCGGCTATCTCTCTGCTGGTTGCTGCTTTAATCAATATGTTTATTCCTTCAGGAGGTGGCGAATTTCTGGCTATCGGAGAAACAATTAGCCGGGCCGGCGTTGCCCTGGGTGTACCTGCGGGCAAATTCATTACGGCTTATGCTGCCGGTGATGCCTGGACCAATCTGTTCAATCCCTTCTGGGCTATTCCTCTTCTGGCTATTACCCGGATTAAAGCCAGGGAAATGTTCGGTTCCTGTATTGTCATCATGATTCTGGCTGCCATACCCCTGGTTTTAGGTTTGACTTTCGTCCCCTATTAGCCCCGTTTATTATTGCTCAATTCTTCGAAGTAATTTACTCATAAGTCGAAATCAGAATACTTGGTTAATGTCGCCGATTTTTGTATTATATAAATATGCATTTTTATGAGTAAATGGCTTCAATAGTAGTATGTGTACACAAGCCGGATGGAAATTGCATGGCGGGATACTATATAATTAGACTTTTACTCAAGCCTTTTAAGGAGTGAATACATTGAAACAGGGTATAGCAAGAACTACAGGCCTTCTGATTATAGTTCTGGCAATGCTGGGCTGTCTAATGCCCTCGGCAACGATTAAGGCTGATACCGAGTATGTCGCTTTAGTTGTCTCTCCCATTGCTGATACCGTTGCAGCCGGGGATATTTTTACCGTGAGCATTGAAGCTCAATGCGGATCGCAGCCTGTTCACGGTATCGATCTATATCTTGATTTCGATCCGGTTTACCTGGAAGGCATCCAGGCTGTTCCCGGGGACGCATTACCTGACGTTTTGCAGGCGCCTGCATTTAATAACGTCGCAGGAACCTTCGCTTATAGCGCCGGAAAATTTAACGATCCTTCTCCCAGCGGTACCTTTACCGTCGTTACCCTGACTTTCCTGGCAAAAGAAGCTGTGGACTATACCCTGGTAAGTTTCTCAACATCCGAATTGAGAGAGACCGTTGTAATCTGGGGTGAAACCGACATCACAGGTCCAATGGAAGACGGTGAATATACGATTGTGGAGATTCCCTCTGTGGTGTCCGTTGATCCGCCTGACGGAGCCGTAAATGTAGCTGTAGATTATCCGCTGGTAGTGACTTTTAATAAAGCCATGAATACAGTTTCAGTGGAAGAGGCTTTCAGTTTTTCTCCTGATGTTGAGGGGGAAGACAGCTTTATCTGGGACATGGGTGATACAGTCATGATCTACCTCCCTGGCTCCAATTTAGCCGGCAGTACAGTCTATACCGTTGGTCTGAGTAATGCAGCGATGGACGTCGATGGCTTTAATCTGGAAGAATCCTTCACTTCAACCTTTAAAACCACCAAATTGCTCACTGGAATATCTGTCACGCCTTCCAGTGCACAAATTGCCAAAGGAGAAACAAAGCAGTTTTCAGCTGTTCCTGCCTATTCTGATGGCTCCCATACACCTCCTTTACAGGATGTTACCTGGTACAGTTCGGATCCTACAAAGGTAATCATTAATCCCGATGGACTGGCTGAAGCCATGGATATTACTGCTGAACCGGTTATGATCTTTGCTGCTTCAGGTGCTTTTGAGGGGACCGCAGATATTACAGTTACCCAGGCCGTAATAACTGGATTTAGTGTGTTTCCACCCTCTGTAACACTGGCAAAAGGCCGGACGAAGCAGTTTGATGTTATTCCTGTTTATTCTGATGGGACCAATACCCCAGTGCCTGACGTTGTATGGACAAGTTCAGATGAGACTAAAGTGATCGTAGATAACACGGGAAAAGCTAAGGCACTGGAAGTAACTGACGGTGAGGTGACTATCACTGCTTCATATGATGGTTTAAGTGATAGCGCAGAGGTGACAGTAACCCCTGCGGAGCTGGAGCAACTGGTGGTAGACCCTCCTTCAGCATCGATAGCAAAAGGCCGGACGCAGCAATTTGAGGTAATACCCACTTATTCTGACGGTTCACATAGTCCCATTCCGCCTGTAACCTGGACCAGTTTTGTTCCTTTAAGAGTCAATATAGACAGCACCACAGGACTGGCTCAAGCACTGGATGTTACGGATGTCCCGGTAACTGTTGTTGCCGTCAGTGGAGATATACAGGGTACTGCCCAGGTGACTGTGACTGAGGCTGAGTTGATTAGTCTGGAGGTCTCACCTTCAACCTGGTCAATGGCCAAAGGA
>CAYLVC010000258.1:0-4757 GCA_964387005.1 uncultured Dehalococcoidales bacterium
CAGCAGACTTGTGGGACACGTTCACCTTTAAAAAAGGGAGGTTAGGAGGGATTTTCTTCCCCTCTTTCAATTTACTCCCCGCTCAACCCTTACAAAAATTTACCCCGTTATTTTGGGAGGCGGCAAAGGATTATCGGATAATAGCCTCACAACTCTATCCAGTATGCGGTCAGCTACAACCCGTTTTAACAATAAAGGCAAAGCTTCAGGAGCTCCATCTTTACCTATTAAAATTACCTTATTAGTATCAACACCGAAGCCGCTGTCTGCCTCAGTGACGTTATTGGCTACGATTAAGTCCAGTTTCTTGTTTACCAGTTTCTTGCGGGCATTGGCTATCAGGTCCTGGCTTTCAGCCGCGAAACCTATTTTCAAAAAGTTACCCTTTACTTCGCTTAAAATATCCGGTGTATTTACCAGTTCCAGGGTCAGATTGCCTTTCTCTTTTTTGATTTTATTTTCAGATACTTTAGCCACCTGGTAATCTGCAACAGCCGCTGCCATAATCAGGGCGCCGGCATTGCTGGTTTCCTTTATTACGGCTTCTTTCATCTGGGCTGCTGTTTCTACCGGGATGATAGTAACTCCCACCGGTTTAGCCAGAGCAGTTGGAGTTGTAATCAGGACCACATCGGCTCCCCGGTCCCTGGCAGCTTCAGCGATTGAATATCCCATTTTACCGGATGAGCGGTTGCTGATAATCCTGACCGGGTCTATCGGTTCCTGGGTCCCTCCCGCTGTAACTACCAGCCGTTTACCGGCCAGATCTCCCTTTCTTCCCAGTATTTTTTTAATATTCCCAATTATCATATCAGTATCCGGGAAACGGCCCGGGCCGTATCCGCCTGAAGCCAGGCGGCCGATGGCTGGATCGATAATGAAAAAACCTCGCGATTTGAGTTTGCTGATATTTTCCTGGGTAACCGGGTTTTCCCACATGGCGGTATGCATTGCCGGAACGATAATCACTGGAGCCTTCGTTGCCAGCACCGTAGTTGTCAACATTTCATCAGCAATTCCGCAGGCAATTTTAGCGATAATATTAGCTGTAGCCGGGGCAATGACAATGATATCGGCGATTTCCGAGAGGGCTACATGATTAATGCGGTGCTCGGCTGTGGTCTGAAACATATCGGTGATCACGGGATTGGTGGTGATAGCTTCGAAGGTCAGCGGTGTAACGAACTCTGCCGCAGAGCGGGTCATGATCACCCGAACTTTCGCACCGGCCTGGGTCAGCTTGCTGGCCAGGTCAGCCCCTTTATATGCCGCAATCCCCCCCGTAATGCCCAGGACTATGTTTTTTTGGCTTAACATCGGCGCTCCCTATGAGGTTTTATTCATCATATACAGCATTCTTAATCCGATCAGGATAAGATTGGGATTGACAATATCGTAAATACTGGTCTCCTTTACAACGATATCCAGATATCCCCCGGTCAGTATTACCTTGGCTTTTTCGGGAATTTCTTTCTGGATTCGTCCGACCATACCCTCGATCAGGCTGATATAGCCGAACACGATGCCGGACTGCATGGCCGAAATGGTATTGGTACCTATGGCTCTGGCTGGACGCGCCAGATTTACCCTGGGCAGCATGGCCGTACGGGCAAAAAGGGCTTCGGCGGCAGTCTGTACACCCGGAGAAATAGCTCCACCGGTGTATTCTCCGTTTTTGGAAATAGTATCGAAGGTGGTGGCAGTCCCCAGATCGACAATAATTAAAGGGCCGCCATACATCTGAAAAGCCGCTGCGCTATGCACAATACGGTCCGGACCTACTTCGCGGGGATTGTCCATGCGGATTTTCATGCCTGTTTTGGTACCCGCCCCGATTATCAGCGGCTTCAGACCGAAATAGCGTTGAAACATATCGTTCAGCGTGTTTATGGTAGGAGGAACTACCGAGCAAAGGCAAACATCGGTGATATCCCTGGTTTCAAGATTCTGGCTGCGCAGCAGGCTGAGCAGCATGGCGGCATATTCATCCGATGTGCGGCTGATGCTGGTAGACATGCGCCAGGTAACCACCAGGTCTTTGTCTTTAAAAATCCCCATACCCATTCCGGTGTTGCCAATATCTATTGCCAACAACATCTTTGCACCTCTACTTGAAACCGTAATTATATAAGGATATTTTAGTTTAATGTTCTTTCAAATGTCTAATAGCCAGCGGCAGGAAGGGAAGGAGGTCTCCGGCCAGCATACCGGTATCTCCCATCTTGTCTTTAACCATTTCACCTGCCAGGGCATGCACATAAACAGCACAAGACGCTGCTTCAAAAAGCGGCAGTCCCTGGGCTGCCATTCCGGCTACCGCACCGGCCAGAACATCACCGGTGCCGGCTGAAGCTAATCCGCCGTTGGCAAAGGGGCTGACATCCAGCCTGCCGTCCGGCGCTGCAATCACGGTATAGGCACCTTTCAATACTATAGTCTTACGCCAGCGGGCAGCAGCTTCAAGAGCGACAGCAATACGGTCGGACTGGATTTCAGCGGTTGTCTTTCCCATCAAGCGCGCCATCTCACCGGCGTGGGGAGTCAGGATAGCATCGCTTTCAAAGTGCTTCCACCATTCTGGAATACCAGACAGGACATTCAGTGCATCCGCATCCAGCACCACGCGGGGCATCCTGACAGAAGGACTCAGCAGCAAAGCCTCAAATAATTTCTTAACCGGTTGACTCTGCCCTGAACCGCAGCCTGCCAGCAGCACATCATATTGCGGCAACTGCTGGCCGACCAGTTTTAGAGAATCATCCGAAAGCAAACCTGGAGAGGATTCGGGCAGCGGCAGGTAAGTAACCTCGGTCATTTTAGTCGCCAGCACCCGGTAGAGGCTGCTGTTAATAGCCAGGGTAGTCAGTCCTGCTCCGACTCTCAGGCTGCTGCTGCAAGCCAGGCAGGCCGCTCCCGGGTAGTTGACCGAACCCGTCAGTGCCAGCACCCTGCCATGGGTGCCTTTATGCGCTACCGGCGAACGGACCGGCAAAAGCTTTTTAATCGTTCTGGAATCCAGCAAACCGGTTTTAACATAGTCCACCAGGCTGTGAGGTATACCTATGTCCACCAGGCTGATTTTCCCGGCTTTTTCAGCCCCGGGAAGATTATACAGGCCGGTCTTGGGAAAACCCAGGGTAATGGTATTGTCCATGGCCGGAGTGGAAGGGTCCACCGCACCGCTGTCTGCATTGAGACCTGAGGGCAAATCCACAGCAATAAGCCGCAGGTCCTGCCTCTGCCTGCGGGCTTCATTGACATCATTCAATACCCGGGCAAAGGCCCCCTCCATGGCCCGGATTTTCCCCGTACCGAAAAGGGAATCCAGTACTATATCAGCCTCGGACAGCCATTCGCCCAGCTTGCTGAAATTCATATCATTCTGTACTTCACAATAATGGATGCCCCTTTTCTTAACCTCATCCAGGTTGGCATCCTCAGCAGTATGCCTGCCGCACAGATAGACCTTGATCCTGCCAACCCCCCAGTCATAAAGAAAACGGGCCGCCACCAGTCCGTCACCACCGTTGTTTCCGGGACCAACCAGCACCAGCATGTTACGTATGCGGATGTCACCCACCAGCAAACAGACCTCCTCAGCCACCGCCTTACCCGCATTCTGCATCAACTGGTCCAGTGAAATACCGAATTGCGAACATTCTCTTTCCGCTTTCTGCATCTGGGCAACCGAAACGATTTTCATATTAATTATTCCTATCGTTCTTTATTCAACGTATTGCAGTTTGAAGTGTACCAGCAACAACTGGCAGTTTCAAGAGGTCAAAAGAGCCTGATGTATAAATCAAACAGACTCAGGAATATTGATGTCTAAAGTCTGTAAAACCACAAGAGCGGGTGCGAGACCTGCGACTGGCACGAGATATCCGACATCCGGAAAAGTCCGGATGTTCAGGTCTTTACCCTCAGAGAAGCTATATGTAAAGACTTTTGTTGTTGCGCATACAGGTGGTTGCCAAAACCTGATCGGTCTGCCGACTGCGCAAGGTGAAGCCTGAACTTTGTTCAGGCCGGTGACACGGAGCCTGGTCGTCGGATACCCAACCAGACTGTGTTCCATCCGCAATATTTTACGACGTTACATATAGACTAAAAAAACCTTTCCGGGGTCAGGCCGGCAAAGGATCTCCGTCTGTTAACACACGCCTTTTCAGGGGTACCCGGAAACTGAAGGTATTACCCCTGCCGGGCTGTGTTTCCAGCCAGATTTTCCCACGGTGCGCCTCAATGATCTGTTTGGCCACCGCCAGCCCCAGACCTAATCCGGGAAACTGCTGGCGGTCCTGTTCCGCTCTATGGTAAGGCTGGAAAAGCCTGGCCTGCAATTCAGGAGAGATGCCGGGTCCGCAGTCCTGAATGTCAACCTGGAGGCAATCATTGTCCGTCACAGCCCTGAATAAAATACTGGTCCGGTCAGGACTGAACTTGCTGGCATTGGAAAGCAGGTTTACTATGACCAGTTCCAGGCGGTAGGCGTCAATTTCAGCTTCTGCCAGTCTACCCGGGAATTCTTCAATGATTTGCTGGCCTTTGTGTACGATCAGCGGTTCAAAACGGTTAACAACATCTTTCATAAACGAATTAAGATCAAGCTTAGCGACGTTCAAGGCAAACGTTCCACGAGAATAACTGGCCAGTTCGAGCAGTTCTTCCAGCCTCCTGGCCATGGTGCGGGTACTGGTATAGATGCTATCGGTCAGTTTTTCCTGCACCGCATCAGTTTTCTGGACGACTATTTC
>CAYLVC010000259.1:0-2309 GCA_964387005.1 uncultured Dehalococcoidales bacterium
CTTTACCCGCAGGGGTGAGGTGAAGGCGGTTGACGGCATCAGTTTCCATGTTGATGAGGGAGAGACCCTGGGCATTGTAGGTGAATCAGGCTGCGGCAAGTCGGTTACCGGTCTTTCGCTGCTGCGTTTGCTGCCGGAACCCGCCGGGAAGATAATCGAAGGAAAGATCAAACTGGAAGGACAGGACCTGATGCAGCTCAGCCTGAGTGAAATGAGGAAAATCCGGGGTAAAAAGATATCCATGATACTCCAGGACCCCATGACGTCGCTCAACCCCGTATACACGGTTGGCGATCAGATTGCCGAGTCCATCCGCCTGCACCAGGGATTGCCGGAGGAAAAAATAGAGGAAGAAGTGATCTCCTCCCTGCGTTTGTTGAGGATACCGGCTCCGGAGAGACGGTTGAAAGATTATCCTTTCCAGCTAAGCGGGGGAATGAGGCAGCGCGTGGTAGGGGCCATAGCCATGTCCTGCCATCCCCGGGTATTGATTGCGGATGAGCCCACTACCGCCCTGGATGCGACCATCCAGTCTCAGTATATTGCGCTTTTCAAGGACATTCAAAAACAGACCAGGGCAGCTATTATTTTTATCACCCATGACTTCCAGGTTGTGGCCAAGATGTGCCACAGGGTGGCGGTGATGTATGCGGGAAAAATAGTGGAGACCGCTTCTACGTTAGATGTATTCGAAAGGCCCAGGCATCCTTATACCGAGGCTTTGATGAACTCCGTCCCCCGCCTCGACCGGAAATATGACCGGCTGTATTCAATCGAAGGCCAGCCGCCGCAGATGACCGATTTGCCCCCCGGCTGCCGTTTTTACCCTCGCTGCCCTAAAGCCATAGATGAATGCCGGGACCAGGACCCTCCGGAGGTGAAGACCGGACCTGATGCCTCCGCAAGCTGCTGGAGGTTGACATAAAGATGTCTGAACTATTACTGGAGGCACGTGACCTCAAGCAGTATTATCCTGTCAAGCAGGGATTTTTACAGCGCACAGTGGGTTATGTTAAAGCCAATGACGGGGTTTCATTTACAGTGAGGCGGGGTGAAACCATAAGCCTGGTAGGGGAATCCGGCGCTGGAAAAACGACCACGGCCAGGGCTATATTAATGCTTGAAAGCCTGACAGCGGGTTCGATTATTTTTGAAGGCAGGGATATTTTTAAGCTGTCCGCTTCTCAGGTAAAAAAGGAATACAGACCCAGGGTACAGGCGGTGCAGCAGAACCCCTGGAGCTCCATGAATCCGCGCATGAGGGTGCGGGACATTGTGGCTGAACCGCTGGTTTATCACACCAGGTTAAGCAAAAAAGAGGTGCGTAAGAAGGTGGTTGAAATACTGGAGCAGGTCGGGCTGGGAGCCCAGCATGTTGACCGCTATCCCCACGAATTCAGCGGCGGGCAAAGACAGCGTATTGCCGTGGCGCGCGCCATGGTGCTGCGTCCCAGCCTGGTGGTGCTGGACGAGCCGGTATCCGCCCTGGATGTATCCATCCGGGCGCAGATTATGAACCTGTTGAAAGACCTCCAGGAAAAGTTCAACCTGACTTATATAGTGATCGCTCACAACCTGGCCACGGTGCGCTATATGAGCCATAAGGTGGCCATCATGTACCTGGGGCAGATAGTGGAATGCGGAGAGGCGGAACCGTTGTTTGAGAATCCCCTGCATCCCTATACGCGGGCATTGATCTCGGCTTCATCCATGATAGTGCCCGAGGAAGGCAAAGAGATGCAGCAGATTATTTTGACCGGCGAGATGCCGTCACCCCTGAATCCGCCGCCGGGATGCCGCTTTCATACCCGCTGTTTCGAGGCCAGGGACATCTGCCGCAATGAAATACCCCGGGAGACAATGATAGGCACCCAGATGGTCAAGTGCCACAACTTCGATTAGGCACCGGGGCGTCCCCCTGATGCCTGGAATCCGGCAAACTCAACGGACTAGAGCCTTTTGTAGACGAATCCCAGGCTGTAGGTTTCGGGGGTATCATACAGGCCGCGTATATCGATCAGCACGGGACTGGAATTCATGGATTGCCTTATCATAGCGGGTGTGATTCGCCTGAAGGCGTCATGGGCGACAGTCAGGATTACACAGTCCATTTTGGGTGATTTTTCCAGATTGTCTATGAAGCGGATTCCGTAAGCCTTTTCGGGTTCTTTGGCCACGGGATCGAAGCCGAAGACCTCGACGCCATAGTCCTGCAACTCTTTGATCATATCTCTGACCGGTGTTTCGCGGGTATCTTCCACATTTTCTTTATAGGTGACTCCCATGACCAGCAATTTTGAGCCCTTGAT
>CAYLVC010000259.1:2409-4748 GCA_964387005.1 uncultured Dehalococcoidales bacterium
AGCTCATTTACCAGGGCAATATTAAGGTCCCGCTGTGTGTTTTCAACCAGTTTGGCCGCTTCCGCCGTTTTGATGTTTGCAGCTTTAAAAATAAGGGGAGTGACATGATGGTATAACTCACTGACTATTTCCAAAGTTTCCGGGTCATCGGCAGCCACAATTTTGGTCACTTTATCGACATTGTGTTCAGTGTCTCCGGGATTGATTCTCTCAGGTGAGTAGGCCAGCCTGAAATCTGTTCCGTATTTGTAACCCGATTCCTGCTCGATAGCAGGTTTGACTATTTCCTCGGTAACCCCGGGGAAAACGGATGATTCAAGTATTACTACGGCCTGTTTTTTCAGGTATTTGCCGACAGTCCTGGCAGCGCTTTCGACATATGACATGTCCGGCGCCTTGGACCTGGTGATGGGTGTCGGGACGCTGATGGACACGAAATCGGCCTTGCGGATTTCCTGAGGGTCGGAAGTAAAAGTATGGTTGGGGTTCCGGTTGGCTGCGGCCAAACGTTCTACTTTAGCCTGGTCGATATCATAACTGATGGTTTTGAGGTGCCTGGCAAAAGCCTCTGATAAAGGCAGCCCGACATATCCGGCGCCTACGACGCAGACTATAGTCTTTGACGGGTCAATATGCTTGTTTTTGATGGACTTGTTTTCAGGATTAGTTGACATCCGCAAAACTCCTTATTGTTTCAATAATACCCCTGGTTATGGTATATTCAGGGTCGTAGCCGAATCCCCGTGCTTTTGAAATATCGGCCAGACTGTGCTTGATATCTCCCGGCCTGATGTCCTGGTAGACGGGTTTCAGATTTTTGTTATTGAGGTTGTCCAGAATCAGCCCGGTCAACTGGTTCAATGTAATTCTTTCACCCCTGCCGATATTATACACCCCGGCTGCGTTGCTTTCCGCCGCCAGAAGGTTGGCGTTTACAACATCTTTTACGAAGGTAAAATCGCGTGACTGTTCGCCGTCTCCGAAAATAACCGGCGGTATGCCGGCTTTGATGGCCTGGATGAATTTGGGAATGACGGCGGCGTACTGGGAGTTGGGGTCCTGACGGGGTCCGTAAACGTTAAAATAACGCAGGCAGGCGGTTGGCAGCCCATATACCAGGCTGAATACCTGGCAGTAGTATTCGGAGGTGATCTTGTTAACTGCATAGGGGGAAAGAGGATTGGGACTCATTTTTTCTTCTTTGGGCAGAACGGGCGTATCTCCATAAACCGAGGAAGATGAGGCATACACCACTTTTTTCACGCCGGCATCCCGGGCGGCCAGGAGGACATTCAGTGTTCCGTTAACATTGGCTTCATGGGAAGCCAGCGGGTTTTCTATGCTGCGGGGAACACTGGGGATGGCAGCTTGATGGAAGATATAGTCTGCTCCGGCAAAGAGCTTTTGCAAAAGGCCCGGGTCGGTTATGCTGCCCTGGACAAACTCAGTATTTTCCCTGTTCAGGAGGTGCTGTACATTTTCCATTTTGCCTGTGGACAAATTGTCCAGAATGGTTGTCTGCCAGCCTCTTTTTACCAGTTCATCCGAAATATGGGAGCCGATGAAGCCCGCTCCTCCGGTGACTACAGCCTTTTTTCCTTCGTTACGTTCCAGCATAATATGTTATTCACTCCTTTTTACCGGAAGGTCAAACTTAAAAGGCAAAAATCTTATGTTGGGTTTTGAATATCAGAAAAAACCGTCTATTGAGTTTTAATTATACACTATCAGAACATTCAATAATAATGTGACTATAGTTCTGGCAGGAGAATGCAGTGTAAAAGCCTTAAGGACTGCCGGGGATTGTCAATTGACTATCGCCTGAATGAGGTTGTATAATCGAACACAAAATCGGCCCGCGGTTATTTTACATAAGTTTCAAGAGAAAGGGTAACGCGGAGGACGGTAACTTTCATCTGTCCGGGTATTTGTATTTTCAATACAACTTCTTGGTGGTTGGGGGGTTGCGAGGTCTCTCTAAGATTTTTTTAAACGCCGGGATAGACCGGGGGAGAATCCGGTGAGCAATGGAGGCATGATATGACAGTCCCACCTCAGGCGATGCAGATGTTGCAGGGTTTTGTGCAGCCCTGGCAGCAGGCGCTGGCCGATCCGGCCGGAGCCCAGCAAAAGGTCCTGGTCAACCTGCTGGCGACCTATGCAGCGACGGAATATGGCACCAGTCATGGAGTATCGCAGGTCAAGAGCCTGGAGGATTTCCGGCGGGCTTTTCCGGTTATGACCTATGAAGAGTACAGGCCGCTGATACAGCAGGTTATGGGGGGGAATACAGGCTTGCTGCTGGACGAGGAGCCGGTGGGATGGGCTATTACGCGGGG
>CAYLVC010000260.1:0-4743 GCA_964387005.1 uncultured Dehalococcoidales bacterium
TCGAAACGGGGAACGAATTTGGTATCGGCGCGGTTCATTCTCCAGGCATAGGAGTCCAGTATGACAGGATCTTCGGAGACGTTTTCCGCTCCGAGTATATCTTCAAAGGCCCGGTATAAGTCTCTTTTTAAAGCCATGATCATAAGCCTCCTGTTAAATCGCTTTTTTCAATAGGGTAATGATATCCATGATTTCGATGCGGCTGCCGCTGTCTTTGACGGCGGAATTGAACATCTGCTGGCAGCCGGCGCAGGCGGTGACCAGGTACTCCGCCCGGGTAGAATCGGCTTCGGCTATTCTTTCCCTGGCCGTCCAGGCGGCGAATTCGGGGTTGGACTCGGCCACTCCACCCCCTCCGCCGCAGCACCAGGCATATTCCCGCGTGCGGGGCATTTCGGCCAGCTTAAGACCGGGGATGCCGGCCAGGATGTTCCTGGGGGCATCATAGACCCCGTAAGTGCCCCGGCGGAACTCTTTGGGGGGATCAAAAATACGGATATTGCCGGGGACCGGCTTCCCTTCCCAGGGGATATAAGGCTCTCCCAGGCGGCCGAGGTGGCAGGGGTCCTGATAGGTTACCTTGACCGCTACTTCTCTGGAGGGTTTGAGCTTGCCTTCCTTAATGAGGCGGTCCAGGTATTCGGTGGTGTGCAGCACCTGAAGGTTGCCTTTCAGACCGAATTTATCATAAAGCACTTTAAAAGCGTAATAACAGTCGGCACAGCCGGTGACCAGGACGGAAGCCCCGCTTTTCTGGATAAGGGCGATGGTCTTTTTGGCCTGCTTGAGGAAATCTTCCCGGTAGCCCATCTGGTAGGCGCGCCCGCCGCAGCAGAGCTCACGGCTGCCGAGAATACCGGCATTGGCGCCGCTTTTGAGGATGAGGGAGAGGCCGTCCTGGGCGGACTTCCAGAGGGACTTGTCGGCGCAGACGCGGCAGCCCGCATGGTAGAGAACGTCCACTTTTTCTTTGGAGGCATCCTTGGCGCCCAGGCGTTTGGCCCAGTCTCCCCGGTCCAGCGGGCTGTCGGGCACCATGGAGCCCTGTTTTTTCATGGCAGCCACCAGATTATCCAGGACGGGCAGGGTATGTCCCTTATTGACGCATTCGATGCGGGTCTCGTTGATGGGTTCAAGCACTTCCATATCCATGGCATATTTGCAGGAAATATCGCAGGCGCCGCACATCTGGCAGTTATAGACAACGTCCATGAGCTTATCTGAAAAGTCTATTCTTTTTTCCAGCAGGGAAATCCCGATGGCCATTCTTCCGGCGGCGGCGTAGGCCTGGAAGTTGTAGCGGGCGATGCTGGGACAAACATAGGAAAACCTGTTTTCGGTAAGCTTCTCCAGGGGAATAAACTTGCAGATGGAGCAGCGGCAGCACATTTCCATATCACTTCGATAGTCTTCTAATACCACTTTATTCCCTCCTCAGGTGAAATAATCTAAATTTTGAGCCGGACTTAGAAACAGAGCTTGCCCGGATTCATGATTTTGTCCGGATCAAGGATGGACTTGACCTTGTGGAGAGCGGCGACGGTGGCCGCATCCCTGTTCATGATCATCCTGGCGGTCTCGCCGTAGGGCCGGGAGAAGAAAGCCCCCCTGTCCATCAGAACCTGGGGCGCATTCAGACAAATCCGGCGGACTTTTTCGGTCATGGAGGCGTCGTCCGGATCATAATAGAGGTTAAATTCACAATGGCAGTTGGAGCCCTGCACGACGGGCTGGAGATAGACCCCCATAGCGGAGGTCTCAAAGCCCGCCTTTTTGGCTTCTTCGTTCATTGTTTCGATAAGCCGGGGGATGCAGTCATAAGTGGTCAGGAAAAAGATGTCCTGGAAGGCGCCTTTATCGCGCAGCTTCCAGTAGGGTTCTTTGGAAGGCTGCTGGACTTTTTCCAGGATATCGTCGGAGGTGATATCGCCGAATTCCTCTACCGGGTTGAGACCGGCTTTAGCGGCTATTTTAGCAATGTCCTCAATCTGTCCTTTGAGGCGCATTTCGGGGAGGTATTCATAAGCGGCAACATTATAGAAAAGCACCCAGCGGGGAAGTTTCCTTTTAAGGCTATCGGCAGGCCGGTTTTTAGCGGAGAGGATAAGGGCCAGATCCAGCCTGTTCAGAATAAAGCACTCGTTGACCAGCCTCAGGCGGACCAGCCAGTGCACCAGCTCCAGGAGGTCTTCAACCCGGTCGGAGCCCGCCATAAAGGGCTGTTCCAGGCTGGGGATGAGCTCGCACCTGGCGGTGGCCCAGCTAACGATGCCCATGGTGCCCTGCGACCCCTGGATGACGCGGTACCAGGAGGATGAAGAGGGACCGGCAGCCTCTTTCTGGGCTCCGCCGGCGGCCCACTGCTCTTCGATGGTGCCCGGTCCTGCAGCCGCTCCGGTCCTGAAGACATCGCCGGTGCCGAAAACAACCTCAAAGCAGTTAGCGGGATCACTTATGTCCCAGTGATACTTGGGCATAACGACGGGTTCCCGCTCCAGCAGGCTGCCCACCACGGACTTGGACCTGCGGGGCATAAGGGGCAGATTCAATCTGAGGCCTTTTTTACCGACGGCCTTGATCAGCTCGGCAAAAGTGACGCCGGGCTCAAACATGGTTGAACGGTTGCGGCGGTCAACCATGATGATGTTTTTCATATCGCTCAGGTCTACCATGACGCCCTCCGCAGCGGCGGGGATAGTGTCACCGCGAAAATGGGGGGGCCCGGAGCTTACGGGGATAAGGGGAGTCCGGCTTTCCCTGGCCATTTTGACCAGTTTCTGTATCTCTTCCGTGCTGTGGACTTTTACCAGGCAGCGTGGCCGGACGGGCTGGGTAAAGCTCATATCGCAGGAATATTGCCTGAGTGTTGCTTCATCCTCTTTGACATTTTCCGCCCCGGCAAGGTTGGCCAGATTTTCTGCACTAATCATTTTTCCTCCTCTTGTAGTGAATCGCCTGCCGGCAAACGCAAATAGTCCCGGCATGGATCGAATATGGGTTTCGCACAGAGCGGCAGGCATAAACGTAGAGCCTGAACTTACATCTTAACCGCTTGTCGTTATTGTAGTCATTGGAATAGCGCCTGTCAAACAGGCGAATTGCAGACAATTGATGCAGTTGTCCTGTTTGACAGGCGCTATCTCGTCATTTAGAGGCATGTGAGACACCTCCGAAGCAATCTAAGAACACTGTTGCCAGAAAAAAAGCATTAGACAGCTGTAATAATTGGGCAGCCGCAAATTTGTATACCTTAAAATGATTTGCCCGGCATTTGGATTGCTTCAGAGAAGAACAGGTCTTTCATAATGACGAACCAGGGTTGTGCTTGAATTTACCGGTTATTATGAATACAAAAAGCCCACCGGTTTTGCGGGGTGGGCTTTCAGTTTCTTGAAAAGGGCCCCGGGGGGTTAGCCCCTGGCGAGGTAGGGCTGTTCCCTGGGGAGCTGGATGAGCTCCAGGATATTGACATGGGGGGGTTGAATAGCCATATGAACGGCGGTAGCGGCTATTTCCTCATAGGCCATCATGGGGTCCGGGACCTCTTTACGGGCGTTGCGGGCGAGATCGCCCGTAATGCCGGGGTGCAAAATGCCGCAGGTGATGCCGAACTGGCGTCCTTCCAGGGCAGTGGTATGGGTCAGGCCGACCAGCCCGAATTTGGAGCAATTGTAGGGAGCGGTGTTGGCCCGCACGCGCTGGGCTGAAATGCTGCCTATATTAATGATGCGCCCGCCTCCCTGGGGTTTCATGATGCGGAGGGCTGCCCGCGTACAGATAAAGGGCGCCCGCAGTTCAACGGAAAGGATGTTGTCCCAGGTCTCGGTGGACATCTGATCGATGGGCTGATTAACAAAGAGGCCGGCGTTATTAACCAGGATATCAAGCCTGCCGAACCACTCCATGGTCTTACTGAATAAATTTTCAATCTGCTGTTCGCTGGTAACATCGGTCTGCACTATTTCCGCCCTGCCGCCGCCGGCGGTAATGACTGCCCGGGCTTCTTCCAGGCCTTCTCTGGTGCGGGCTGCGAGGACCAGACTGGCCCCTTCCCGCGCCATGGCAATGGCTATTGCCCGGCCGATACCCCGGCTGGAGCCGGTTACGATGACGACTTTACCATCTAGCTGTCCCATGAATTACCTCCTGACTTGTTATTGTGTAAAACAGTTTTAATGGTAATTGTAGTCTTTATCGGGTATTCGTTCAATGCGGGGAACCATGGCCTGCGGACTGATCACAAAAACAGGGGCTTCTCTTGCGGATATTGACAAAAACGCCTAAGCTGGTTAAAGTGACATATTGATAATGATATAATTTGGGGAGAAGTATATCACCGGGGAAACATCGTATACAGAGGATGCAGAATAAGCATTAGTTTATGAATTTGCGCACAAAAACGTATATAATTGTCTTTGCCGTTTTTATAACCGCTTTTATCATTCTGGCGGTCTTAGCGGGGAACTTTATTCGCAATGGCTATATCCGGGAAGAAAACCATGTAGCCTTTGACAAAACATCTCAAGCCCGTTCGATCCTGGAGAAAGAAGTGGAAGACGTTAAAAACCTGGTGGGGGACTGGGCGGAATGGGATGATACTTACCGCTTTACACAAGACCTGAATACAGACTACATCAGCTCAAATTACAGCGACAGTGCCTTTCATAATAACAAGCTCAATTTTGTTGTTCTGGTTAACGAGGACGGCCAGGTTATTTTTTCCAGGGCCTACGACCTGGTGAA
>CAYLVC010000261.1:0-4712 GCA_964387005.1 uncultured Dehalococcoidales bacterium
AAAAAAGTGCCTCTTGTTTAACATTGAGAAAACCTCGCTTTATGAGTGAATTCGTGAATACTGTATAGCCTGCTGCTGTGTCTTTTACTCCCCGAAATGATTTCCGATGATAACCATGTCCAGCACATTGATGCTGCCGTCGGCGTTGATATCCTCGGCAATCCAGCCGGGTTTACCGCTTTCCCCGAAATGATTTCCAATGATAACCATGTCCAGCACGTCGATGCTGCCGTCGGCGTTGACATCCCAGGCGGGCTGGCTGCCCAGGGCGAAGATATAGCCCGCATCGTTGACGAAATAGACCCTGCCTTCGTAAATTGCCACGCTTTGAAGCGTATACTCGGTATATGGCGGAACGTATTTCCAGAGCAGCGTGCCTTCTCCATTGACGCAGACCACCGCCGCCTGCGGTTCCCCGGTGGTCAAATAGATATAGATGTCATCCCCCTGAAGCGATAAGGCCGGGGAGGCCTGAGAACCATAGGTTTCCCCTGCAATCTCATTGCGCCAGATGAGGTTGCCCTGACTGTCCAGGCAATACAGGGCGCCTTCCTGCCCGGCAAATGAGCCGCCGCTGCCAACATAAATCCGCCTGTCATGGTAAACGGGGGTGGAGGCGGAATAGGCGTCGATGCGGTAATACCAGCTCTCAGCCGTGCTGAAAACCCCTGTCTGCGGGCTGAAGCCCAGGGAAAAGAGATAGCCGTTTTTGGAGGTCAAATACAGACAGTCCTGTCCGGCGTTACTGCTGATGCCGGAACGGATGCTGCCAGTAGAGATGCCAAAAACTGCGTTTAAGTCCAGGCTGGATACAAACTCACCGCTGGACTTATCGAGGCAGGTTATCAGCCCTGCCGTGTCACCGAAGAGGCAGTAGTCGCCGATGATGGAGGCGGCGGAATACCAGTCATATCTTTTACCGGCGATGTTATATGTCCAGAGAATATCAGGCTGTCCTTCATAACCGTCGGCTTCCAGACAATAATACTTCCCTTCCCAGCTTCCAACGTAAAGACTTCCTTCATCGTAGACGATCTGGGTATTCAATTCGGCATTCTGTCCGCTCCCCGAAGTAAGCTTTCCGCTCCACAGGGTGTCGCCGGAATCCGCCTCCAGGGCATAAATACAGCCCTTATCGGTAGCGAAAAAGACCCGGCCGTCCGCAAAGGCGGGTGAAGCCAGTGAAAAGCGGGCATCATTCTCCAGTTTGACGCTCCAGAGGGTTTCACCACTGGCGGAATCAAAAGCCCAGGCGTAGCCATCCACATCTACGACGAAGACCTTGCCGTCAGCGACCGCGGGGACTACATCAATGCCATGGGTGGAGCGGTAATGAGTAAAGACACTCCAGTCCAGTGCCGGCGGAGTTGTGGGGGCACTGGTAGTTGTAGCCCCACTGTGCAGGGCATCTTTCTGAAACTGGGACCAGTTCTCCAGGGGATCTTCCTCGAGACAATAAAGATGCCCGCTGCATGCTCCAAGGTAGATTTGCCCTCCGGCGATGCTGACGCCCTGTAAAATATAGGCGTTGTCATGCGGTGGATTCCAGCTCCACGCAGGAGTCCCGTCCGCATTCAGACAGCAGAGATAGCCGTCATCCATGGAAATGTTGAAGTAGATGAAGGGACTATTATTGCGGATAGAGAGGAGAGGAGAGGATTTGACGCCGCCTTCCACGGCATAGCGCCAGATTATTTCACCCGTGGCATCGTCCAGGCAGATCAAGCTGCCGTCGCAGCCATGTTCGCCTTCACCCACGTAAACCCGGCCGTTATAGACTGCCGGGGTGGAGGTGCTGAAACCGATGGAATTATGCCAGCCTGCATCCGGGTCAATAATCCCGCTTTCCGGATTGAAGCCGATTTTCCAGATATAGCCGGATGTGATGCCGGATTCGGAGGTGGTATAGATAAAACCCTCGCTGTATGATACCGAAGCCCGGATATAGCCGGGACTGTCCGCCAGTGTGGATAAATCCAGCGAATCCACGTATTCACCGCTGAGACGGTTGAGGCTGGTGATTATGCCGTTATGATTGCCGAAGACAGCATAATCGCCAATGATGGAAGCCCCTGTCCAGAGGTAGCCGGTGGTTTCCGCAGGATATTCCCAAACCAGGTTGCCGCCGCTATCCAGGCAGAAATAACTGTTAAAAACCCCGCCGGTGCCGCCCTGGCCGATATAAAGGCAGCCATCATGCCAGGTCAGGGGGCATTGCAGAATGACATCGCTGATCTGCACCGCCCAGAGGGCTGTGCCAAGGGAGGCATCATAAGCCCGGATATAGCCGTCAGAGGTGGCAATAAATATGCTGCCGTCCCCGTAAGCCGGGGTAGAGGTCTGGAGTACATAATTCCCGGGTATCTCCCGCTGCCAGATTATTGCACCGCTGTGCCTGTCGAAAGCCCATAGTCCGTTGCCGGCATGGCTGTAGACCATATCATTTACGATCAAAGAAGGGGTTTCGATCCCGCTGGAGCCGCTGCTCCAGGTGTATTGAGACCAGCTCAATACAGGGTTCCGGATGGGAGCTTTTTCAAAAGTCAGTCCGCTGTGTATACTGTCTCCCTGGTACTGCGCCCAGCCGCCGCTCCCGGTACCAGCAGATATTGGTACCGGGACAGCGCTGAAAAGCCAGGCAGCTATAAGGAGCGAAGCTGCAATAGCGACATTACAGCCTCGTGAGCCTGCAATACGTAGTCTTGAGCCAAAAGATAGTCTATTTCCGTGCGTTATCATTTCCGGTCTTTCCTCCGGTGGAAGTCATGTTCTTTTTCCGCAACAGGGTGATGCCGGCTGTCAGGCCCAGCGCCAGGCATACCACGGCGATAATGACGGGCACTTGCCAGCCAAAGGAGCCGTCTTGCGTTTTTTCTCCCGCCTCCGCAGCGGCGGGAGGAGCAGGAGAAACAGCCGGGGTCCCGGAGTCCGTGACAAGAGAAGTACCCGGCGGGTTTGCTTCCGGGGTAGCCGTTATTGTTGATGCGGTTTTTCCGGGGCCGGCAACAACGGCAGGCAACTCGCTTGTACCGGGGGGTGATTGCGTCGAAGCGGGGGTGGATGGTGTCGAGGATTCGGGACTCGCAGATGGAGTCGGAGTTGATGCCGCGTTACCCGTGTTACCCGGCGAACGCCCGCCGTTATCAGATATGGTCACGCTCAGGTTTAACTCGGAGAGTCCGCCGGACTGCCAGGCTGCGGTCTGATCGGCTGCTGTCCCGTTGATATAAAAAGCCAGCGCAGTTCCCTGAGTAATATTTCCCTGGACCACCAGTTTGCTCCCCAGCCGGTCTGACCGGCCGTAGCGTCCCTTTTCAGTGGTATGGAGCGGGTTGCCTGCAATCCCGGTCAACACATTGCTGCCCCTGGCTTCCACTATAGTTTCTGCGGGGGCCGGACTGCCATTGATCGTCAGGGTGCCGAAAAAGGAGTGAGGGAGGGATGGAGTATTATCCGCATTTATCACAACTGCCGGAAACAGCAGTAAAATTGCTGCGATGAAACAATTAAAAAACCTTTTTTTCAATGTCTGTTCCCCTTTTTGGGGGGAGTCCCCGGGGAACTCCCCCCTGCACGGTTAAGCTGTAAAAAAGTTATTCCAGTGGCGTCATCGTGAAACCGTTCATGGTTCCACCGTTGACCATAAAGGTCCAGTAGCCGAAGCCCGGCTTAAGCCAGCCTGCGGGAACGCCCTGTACAACCGGTTCACCTTTGATGTGTGTCCAGCCCTCCTGGCAGCCGGTATTATGGCTCAGGACACAGGTATAACCCTGGAGATTCCCTGCCACAAGGTCAACAGACAGCAGGGCGTCAGCCACACTCATCTCTTCCAGACTGGCCAGGCTGACCAGGTTCCATCCGGGAGAGAGGTATTTTGAAGGCGGGAAGGTCAATTCGCCGTTAACCACCAGGGACAGGGTCTGCTCTGACAGCGTGTGAATATACACTGCCTCGCAGGGTCTTAATTCATAAGTACCATTTAATACCGTCCAGATCTGGGCGCCGGCATTGTAGCCGTAGACCAGGTCGAAATCAATCCCTGCCAGGATTTCATCCAGAGTAGAGTGCCCGGCCTCCAGAGAGATGGGGGTAGAGAAGGTATTCCATCCCTCGGCCAGGTTGATTTGTATTACGGTGGGTCCGGGAATATTTGATCCTATAATAACCTCTCCGTTTTCCAGGGTTGTATCGAGCGGGTTGGCATCGGCATCGCTTATGATAACGCCGCTGAGCGTCAGGGGCGAAGTGCCGTTTGCTCCGTTAAGGGCCGTCATCTGGACTTCTATGAAGGATCCCGTTCCGGAGGGTCCATCAGGATAACCCCCGGTTAGTGCGATGGCTGCCCCGGTAATTGTGCCGGCAGTGTTATCTATCGAAGGCACCTGCCAGTAGATGCCGGATCCGTTGCTTGTCGCCCAGCCGGAATAAAAATCACCTGCTGAGACGCTGTTAACCTGCACCAGGGCTGGATCGAAGAAGAGCCCGCACTGGGCGCCCCGCGAAACCGCATCCGTGGTGACATTGAGTGTAACCGTAAAGACCTCTCCCGGTGCTACCGTCCGGGTTGAAGGAGATACAGACATTTTAACCATATCCCCCGGGGCGTTTTCACAGGTAAAGGAAGCCACCGGCCACTGGTAGAGGGTGTTGAGGCCGTTCCATTCGGCGTAAGGATAGAAGGTTCCCGTTTCGTTCCAGGTAAAGGTCAGGCT
>CAYLVC010000262.1:0-4694 GCA_964387005.1 uncultured Dehalococcoidales bacterium
AACTTTCCTGATATGATAACGGTTCAAAAGGATAAATGTAAAGAGGTTTAACAAAGAGGGGTTCGCGGAATATGCGGTCTTGGCAAAGAGCGCCGAATGTGAGAGGCTATCAAACCGTTGCCGATATACTCTCCACTATACAGTTTTTTCAAAGGAAGGAACTGGTCCAGGTTGAAAACCCGGATTCGTTTTTAAAAATTTGCATTTTTGTACATTTATAGCATTGGAAAGAAGACAAGAGAATAGTTCTTGAAATACCAACTTATTCTAAAGGAATAAGTATTTGGCTAGGAAATGATATAGTACGAAATAAACCTGATCTTCCTGATTTTCAGGAGTGCCAAATGGAAAGAAAAACCAAACAATTTGTGGTAACGGAAAAGGGGCAAAAGACCGGTATTCTTTTATCCTTAAAAGAATATGAATCCTTAATCGAAGATTTACACGACCTGGCTATTATCGCCGAGCGGAAGGATGAACCGTCAAAACCGTTAAGCGTTGTTAAAGAAAAGCTGATGCGCCAATGGAATACCGAGTCGAAGTAAAAGCACAAGCCATTAAAGAGTTAGCAAAACTTCAGCCTGACATTGGAAGATAAATTCTAGCTTCGATTGAATCCCTGGCTTCCAATCCCAGACCCAGGCAGAGTATCAAGCTCAGGGGAAGTGCCAGTTCTTATCGCTTGAGAGTTGGTGATTACAGAGTACTGTACCAGGTAGATGATTCTGATAAAATGGTCATGACATTTTAAGTTAGGGCACCGCCGGGAAGTTTATCGTACCATATAAGTAATTTTCAGACACAACAAAGCGTTGTTCCAGCCATAAACCAACCCTCCTCCGTCTCCACATCTTCGCTGCCGGACTTTGACCTGCTAGCCCCTCCCAGTCAAACACATTTCCTCAGGACATTCAGTGTCCCCAGGCCTGTAATTTTGCAGGGGTACGTTTTTCAATTCCGCTTTTTGCCGCTTTACGGCGGGGCACTATTTGGGGAAAGCCGGGAGGAATTACCCTGCGATTGTGGAGGACTACCCCTCCCTGAGATCCTTCGGCCTCCCGGCAGGTTTGAAGGTACAACCGGGAGGCCTCCAGGATGACACTTACAGCGGTCAGGAAAACAAATATTATGGCAAGCGAAATATTACCGTCTGTTGATCTACCCAATTCATTCGTTTTACCGTATTTACAGGTAAGGAAAGAGAGGTTTGAGAACACAGATTGGGTTAAACCGGGGAGAGATTCGGCATAACCGGGCTGGATTCCGTTTTTCAACCGGATGAGCCACTTTTGACCTGCATCCTTTGGGGAAGCAACTGACAACAGGCTCCAGTACAATACATTCATCTTCAGACACGGCGTGCCGTGACGCTACACGTTTACAGGTAACATACAGCGATTGATCCAGCCAGAGCGCAACCCTGCTACAACTCACAATAACCAACTAATTTTACCTTCAGTTATCAAGGTTATAAGCATCGAATTAGGGATTAACAAGCTGTTGCTTATTGAACAAATCTAATTTTGCTCTGAGCGAAAGATAATCCGAATATAATATAAATTAGGGACTCAATTTGTTGATGGTAACGGCAGAAGCTGGCGTACACCCGGAAATCTATTTGGGGGGAAGCGTTCCGGCGGACGAGCCTGAACATAAAAGGAGTACGGCGACAAGGCAGCATGTGACTATATCTATGGAGAGCTTGTGTATTTTAAAGAACAATTGGAAAGTATAACTTCCCAGCAAAGACAGCCAGTTCTCTATACAGAGGAACGCACACCTGCTAAGTATAGAAGGGAATCATGAGAACCGAGAATGAGACATGACATGAAGGACGAATATAACATACACGCCAGGCATAGGAAACCGGAAGAACATATGGCTGTGGGACATGAAATGCCACCTGTAGCAAAAGACGCCAAAGAGCATGAGGCTATGGGGCATGATATGAAATCCGGACACGAGATGAAGGGTATGAGCGAGCGTGAACATCATGCCATGATGATAGCTGACTTCCGCCGGCGCTTCTGGATATCAATAATTCTTACCATACCGATACTTGCACTTTCCCCTTTAGTGCAGAAATTCCTGGGGTTGGAAGGAATAATCAGTTTTCCCGGTGACTCCTACGTTCTCTTTGCCTTTTCCTCGGCGATTTACTTCTACGGCGGATGGCCGTTCCTTAAAGGTATTTTCAATGAGTTGAAGTCGAAGTCCCCGGCGATGATGACGCTTATTGCCCTGGCCATCTCCACAGCTTATGTATATAGCAGCGCTGTTGTTTTTGGCCTCAGCGGAGAGGTTTTCTTCTGGGAACTGGCTACACTTATTGATGTCATGCTGCTTGGCCACTGGCTGGAAATGCGCTCTATAGCCGCGGCCTCATCGGCTCTCGAGGAACTGGCCAAACTTATTCCGTCCGAGGCGCACAAGGTTATGCCTGACGGCAGTATGAATGATGTCCCTCTTGATGAACTGGCAGTCGGTGATAAGGTTCTGGTCAAACCAGGAGAGCAGGTACCGGTTGATGGTGTGGTCGTTGACGGTGAGACTTCGGTGAACGAGGCCATGTTAACCGGGGAATCAGCCCCGGTACTTAAACAGGTGAATGGTAAAGTCATCGGCGGTTCGGTCAATGGTGAAGGCTCGATGACCGTGGAGGTAAAGGGAACGGGATCTAGTTCCTATCTAGCCCAGGTGGGAGAACTGGTTAGAAGGGCACAGGAAAGTAAATCCCGGACACAGAATCTGGCCAATCGAGCCGCGCTGGTACTCACAATAGTTGCTCTGGGAGCCGGTGGGCTAACGCTGTTTGTCTGGGTTGGTTTGCTAGGACGGGAGTTTGTCTTCGGGCTGGCACGTATGGTGACCGTCATGGTAATTGCTTGTCCTCATGCCCTTGGGCTGGCTATCCCGCTGGTAGTTGCTGTTTCTACCTCCGTCTCAGCCAAAGCCGGACTCCTGATAAAGAACCGCGATGCCTTTGAGCAAGCCCGAAAGGTCTCGGCGATATTGTTTGACAAGACAGGGACCCTTACCCAGGGCAAATTCGGTGTCACTGACGTTATCCCCCTGGACGGGAAAATGGATGATAAAGAGATTCTTAAATATGCCGCTTCTATTGAGAACCATTCAGAGCACCCTATTGCGAAAGGAGTCATATCTTCAGCCAAGGAGACGTTTCCGGTGGAAGGATTCAAGTCCATTCCGGGTAAAGGAGCCAATGGTAACGTAAATGGCAAAGAGGTGATGGTGGTAAGCCCCGGTTATTTAAAGGAGGCAAATATCCAGGTCAACGATGACAAGATAGAGCAGCTTGCTTCGCAGGGCAAGACAGTGATTTATGTCCTTATAGATGGGAGCCTGACCGGTGCTATTGCTCTGGCTGATATCATTCGGCCAGAGTCAAAACAGGCTATTTCGGAGCTTAAGCAAATGGGAATAAGCTGCATGATGATTACTGGAGATAACAAGCAGGTAGCTAAATGGGTAGCGGATGAAATAGGGCTGAACGAATACTTTGCCGAAGTCCTGCCTGAGAAGAAAGCCGAGAAGGTGAAACAAATACAATCCAGAGGACTAAAAGTAGCCATGACAGGGGATGGTGTAAATGACGCACCCGCTCTGGCGCAGGCTGATGTCGGTATTGCGATTGGGGCAGGCACAGATGTGGCGGTAGCTACGGCTGATATTATTCTCGTACGCAGTAATCCTTTAGACGTTGTCTCAACCATCAAGCTCTCAAGGGCCACCTATAGAAAAATGGTGCAGAATCTTGCATGGGCAACCGGATATAACGTTATCGCTATTCCCTTGGCGGCCGGCGTGGCTTACAGCGTGGGAATTGTGCTCGACCCAGCCCTGGGAGCAGCTTTTATGGCAGCGAGTACTATTATCGTGGCTATTAACGCCAGGTTTTTAAGGGTGCAAAAATAAGCCTGGTTGAAATCATAAGATAACTAAATTAGTACATACCTGGAAAGATTCAACGAACAATAAAGAGTCAGAAGGCAGACAGATGATATATGGAATGCTCAGTGTCAACGGTTATACAGGGCAGGTCTGGTATCATTCCTGGCATGGGCAATTTATTAGTATGAAAGAGCTTTAGGTGACAGACAAGGTGCGAAGGAGCAGAATGTGATGACAATGCCAATGTTGTCCTTGCTGCTCAAAGCAAAACAAAGCGTTGTTCCAGCCATAAGCCAACCCTCTTTCAACTCTCCATCTTCGCTGCCGGATATTGACCTGTTACACCCTCCCATTCAAATACATTCACTGACTCGGGACATTCAATATCCCCAATTTTGCAAGGGTGTGGCTTTTGAGACCCACCCGCAACCGGGCTGGGAATCAGTGAAACGCCTGATAAAAAAAGTGGAAGCGGGCGGTATGATCCGAACGAAATAATATTACGCTTCGTCTCCCCGGGCGAGCAGGTTTCGATTAATGCTGAATTTTTATATCAGTTATTTCGTATCATATTGCGGGCGAATGCGCCTTCAGGCGGATTCGAAATGGGCAATTGGCAAAAGACCACTGAGGGAAGTAATTGCGGTATGAAGCAGAATCACTTCAGGATCCAGAAATTGGATGAAGCTCTTGCTGATTGACATACCCGGAATATTTCGCTAGTATTTCAGGAGAAATGAATTGACAACAGGCACAAGCCTGCATCTAAAATACACAGGAGA
>CAYLVC010000263.1:0-4687 GCA_964387005.1 uncultured Dehalococcoidales bacterium
GACACCGTTAATAACACCGTAACCGGACATGGCACCCATGTCGCCGGCAGCGTACTGGGCCGGGGAGCGAATAGCCCCGCTTACAAAGGAGTAGCCCCCGGGGCAGACCTGGTTTTTCTCAAGATCGGCAGGGACAGTGATTCCGCTGCAACCTATGCGGCAGAAGTAGCCGCCCTGAAAGCCGCAGTGGACATTTACAGGGCGGATATTATTTCCATGAGTTACGGCGGCTGGGGCGCTCATCATGACGGTACCTCGCCTAATTGCCAGGCCGTGGACTATGCTGTCAGCCGGGGCGCCGCTATGTTTAATTCAGCGGGCAATTCCGGCGGGCTTGGCAGACATTACTCCGGTACGGTCCCAGCCGGCAGTACGTCTGATTTTATTCAGGTTAATGTGACCGGCGCCGGTGTCAACGATACGGCCCTCTTTTTTAATCTGGTCTGGTTTGATGGCCCGGGTACCAGTGATAACCTGAGTTTGCAGTACTTTGACAGCGCCAAAAATCCCCTGGGCGATATTATTGCCGGGGTCCAGTCCGGGAGTCTGCGGGGGACCGAAAATGTGTATTCATATTACCACTACTATCTGGTCCCGGGCAACGGCACCTATTACCTGAAAGTACAAAATACCTCTCTCAATTCCCGGTTCTTTCATATTTACGAAGATTGGGGTTCCGGATCTGTTACTTTTACTGATCCCGATCCCAACTATACTATCGGATCTCCGGCTGATGCTGATGGGACAATTGCGGTAGGAGCTTATGTGACCCGCACTGACTGGAATGATTATCTGGGTAATGCCTGGCATACTTCCCAGACACTCGGCTCCATAGCCAATTTCAGCAGCCGCGGTCCCAGGGTGGATGACGGTGCTCCTCTCAAGCCCGACATCGTAGCCCCGGGGAGCGTTTTAATTTCGGCGCGCGATAACGACGTTTATCCCTGGCCCGGGTATAATACCGCCGCTGATGCTTATCCCTATGACAGACTTATAGTTGATAATGACGGAATGGGACTGGACGGTTCCGGCCCGGCTGACTATTTTGTGATGCACGGCACCAGCATGGCCGCTCCCCATGCCGCCGGTGTGGCCGCCCTGATATTGAGTAAAAATGCCTCGCTTACTCCCCTACAAATAAAGCAGGTCCTGCAGTATACGGCTGCCGATAAAGGCGCCCCCGGATTTGATAACGTCTACGGAGGAGGCCTGATTAACGCCTCCACTGCCGTTGCCTTGGCCGCCTCAATGAACACACGCAGTATAGGCGGGGAAATCGTGCCTGTCGATAGGACGGCTGTTTGGACCCAATGGATTGTCGTTGCCTCTGCCGGAATCCTCGCCCTCCTCTTTATCCTGGGCAGAAGCATGCGGTCTCATTGATCCCCCACAGGTTTATACGGGTATCCTGAGGAGACTAACGGCATTATCCATGAAAATCTTCTTCTTCTCCTCAGCGGTAATGTTCATGGCTTCTATGGCGTTGATTGTCTGCCGGTAGCTCCGGACACCGAAATAATAGTCCCCAAGCGGCATATCTGCGCCAAACACCAGATGGTCCGCTCCGCAGAATTCACAGGCACACATCAACGCCGGGGTATTTCCATGAATAGCTGTATCGTTGTAAAACATCTTGAAGTAATCAAGCGGGGTTTTACTCAACCGGCTGACATAGTCTCCCGGTTTTCTCATACCGTAGTGCTGGCAAATCCTTTGCTCATAAAAGGGCACCATGCCGCCGCAATGGTGAGTGACTATCTTTAGATTCGGGTATTTGTCCAGAATACCACTGAACACGATGCGGGCCATAGCGGCTGTGGTCTCATAAGGCCAGCCGAAGGTGCTGGCAATAGCGTATTTTGAGGACTGCTCCGCGGGGTATTCCGCCATTCTGTCACTCCTCCAGGGATGAATGTAGACCGGCAGGTTGTATCCGGCCATTTTCTCCCAGAGCGGCATGAATTCCGGTGAATCCAGGGGTTTGCCGTTAATATTGGAGTGAACATAAATGCCCCTGAATCCCAGGTCCTGTATAGCTCTCTCGGCCTCTTTTATCGCCGCATCCGGATTATTCATAGGGAGCAAGGCGATGGCCGCAATGAACCTGTCCCGGTATTTCAGTACAAGCTCAGCCATCTCTTCATTGGCCATCCTTGAAAGCTCAACCGTTTGCTGCGCATCGGCAAAATCCTCAATAGGCGGGACCGGACCGATTGTAAGCACCTGAACCAGGTTTTCATACCTGTCCATTATGCGGAATCGCTCGTCCATGTTGTACAGTGGAACGCAATTTCCCAGCATGTTGTTGTACATGACCGGATATTTTTCACGGACGAACTCTGTATACTTGGGCGGTGAAATATGCGAATAGGCATCAATTACAACCGGATATAATAGCTTCATATTTTCTCCTCCTGCATGAATATTATCAACAGTCCCGCTTTTGTCTTAAGAGACAGTCCTAATTTACATTCTACTCCGGGTATTGTCAAGATACAGGCGAGTTGATGCATTTGCAGGACCAGTTGAAGCCGGTTGAACTATGCCATAAACCCCCGGCAGGGATTAGAATAGGGGGTACCCTCCGGTTGCCAGCAGGATCCGGTCATCGTCCTGAACTCTGTTCAGGCTTTCCCTTACGCAGTCCGTCTGGCTTAAAGTCAGCGGTGACCCGGACGTCGACTCCAAAAATATTGATTACTTTCGTGAGATTCTGCCTGGTCGGGAAATTATACCCCCCGTGTATGTTGAAAAAAACCTCATAATAAGTGTAAAATATCTATATAGGAAGTAAAAATATAATACATAATATATCCGCCTGACGGTATACCTGTTTTCCCGGTGCAGAATTACCCGTTCCCTTACTTGTGGACATAAGGATTTCAGGGCAGTAGCCAAAAAGGAGTGAAAAATGTATTTGGACCAACCCTTGCGCAACTTTCTGAACGAACTGGCCAGCAGCGCCCCGGTCCCGGGAGGAGGAAGTGTTGCGGCCTTGACCGGCGCCCTGGGGGCCGGACTGGTCAGCATGGTGGCCTGCCTGACAACAGGCAAGGAAAAATATAAAGATGTCCAGCCGCAGATAGAGGCTTTGCTCAGGCAGTCCGAGCAGCTGCGGTCTGAATTGGAAGCCCTGATCCAGAAAGATATCGAGGTTTTCGGCGGGCTCTCCGAGGTCTATAAAATGCCTAAAAACACCGATGCTGAAAAAGCAGCCCGCACCGATAAGATGCAGGAAGCCTTGAAAAAAGCCTGTGATGTACCTCTTACTATCGGTATCCAGTCCCTGGAAGTCGCCAAGCTGGCCAGGAAAGCCGCTGAAATCGGCAATACGGCAGCCGTAAGCGATGCCGGAGTGGCTGTGGTTTTAGCCAGGGCCTGTGCCCAGAGCGCAGCTCTCAATGTCAAGATCAATGTCAACAGCATTAAAGATAATGTTTACAACCAGCGTACCTGGGCTCAGATGCAGGACATTCTCAACCAGATAGACGGTCTTGAAAAATCCGTTTTGGACATTACCTATCAGAAATTAAGCAAGTAATGCTGCTTGACATAAAAAATAATCATTCATGCCTGTTGCCGGAGTCGCAATCAAGTATTATAACTGAGTCGAGCGGCTGGTTGAGCCATGCCGTAACCCCCGGCAGGGATTAGAATAGCGGGTACCCGGACGTCGACTCTAAAAATATTGATTATTTCCATAACAATCTATCAAAGGAGTATCAAATGACTGCCAAACTCTTAACAGGTAAAGAAGTAGCCCAGAAAATGGACCAGGAAGTGCAAAAAGAGGTCCAGGACCTCAAAGCCAGGGGCATCAGTCCTGTCCTCAAGATCATAATCGCAGGTGATGCCGCCGATTCACTGGCTTATGCCGGCAGCGCAAAAAAAATGGCTGAGAAAAACGGTATCGCCTGTGATATCGAGCAGTTGAGCGGGACTGTCAGCCAGGACGAATTCATTAAAGTGTTAAAACAGCGCAATACCGATAAAAACATCCACGGCATAATCGTCATGCGGCCGCTGCCCAAACACATCAGCGAAGATGTTATCAAGTATCTATTGGCTCCCGAAAAGGATATCGATTGTTTTAATCCGGTTAACGCCGGCAAAGTCATGGCCGGGGACATGACCGGCTTTCCTCCCGCCACTCCCCAGGCGGTAATGGAAATACTGCGGTTTTATGAAATACCTTTGCAGGGCAAAGAAGCCGTCGTAATCGGCCGTTCAATGGTGGTAGGCAAACCCATGTCCATGTTGCTTCTGGGTGAGAATGCCACTGTCACGGTCTGTCATTCCAAAACCAGGGACCTTCCCGCTGTGTGCCGCAGGGCTGATGTCCTGGTGGCCGCCATCGGCAAAGCCAGGATGATTACCGCCGATTATATCAAGCCGGGAGCGGTTGTTATGGATGTGGGCATCAATGTGGAAGGCGATAAACTCTGTGGAGACGTCGATTCCGAACCGGCCAAAGATGTGGCGGGCGCCATTACCCCCGTGCCGGGCGGGGTGGGCACTGTCACCACAAGAGTGCTCTTGAAACATGTCATTAAAGCCGCTAAACTGCAAAATCCCTAACTATTGTTGGGGCGGGCCTCGCGCCCGCCCTTGTTCCTCCTTCCAACTTTTCTCCTTCGTAGCCTTGTATGACCTGTTTGACTTATCAGCCATTTTGGCCTTGTTTAAG
>CAYLVC010000264.1:0-4645 GCA_964387005.1 uncultured Dehalococcoidales bacterium
TTGTAGCCGTCCTGTATATATACATTTTACATTGTTTCGTTCCCGGAAAAACATGCGAAATCTCGTTCTCAGGTTAAATTTGAGTCCTTTGCATATAATGTAAAAAAGAGCTAATGTATATACCAGGAATTTCTTAGATTCAAACCATGTATCATAATGGAAGGTCTAAGAGGTGGCTTTTGAAGAAAAAGAGCTTTTTCCTTAATGTATATGTGCTTCGTTGCCTTACAATTATCTTGTGCTGCCTTCTGGTGTTGCCGCCGGCTGCTACACCGATAGTAGCGGACAATGTTGGAATTTCTTCAGAGGATTCTTCTATACCCGGGTCTTCCGGCAGGTTTAATCAGGAACCTCAGGCAGCATCCTGGAATGAGACGGAAGACAGTGGTACGTCAGAAGAGCCTTTCATTGCTTCTTTTACGGTGAATGCAGCGGTTAACGGGAACGGCTCGGTTGACCCCGTCTGCCAAAATGTTAGCTGGAATGAGACCGCCGTTATCAATATCTTCCCTGATGCAGGTCATGAAATCACCGAAATCATTGACAACGGCACCCCGTCCGTTATCAGCAACCCCTACGTTATTGATAAGGTCACCTCTGATCACAACGTAGTGGTAACCCTGACTGAAAATTCCTCTGCCGAAACGCTGATCGTTCGACTGGCTGCCGGACTCGATCCTGACGATCAGAGGCAGGTAATTGAGCGTAACGGCGGGGAATATGTCCGCTCCATCCCGGTACTGAATCTGTATTTCATCAATGTGTTCTCGGTACAGGCGCAGGAAATCATGGAATGCTACCGCTCCGATCCACAGGTACTGAGCATTGAACGAGACAAAGTCCGACAGGCAGAGGCAGTACCTTCAGACACTTCTTACCCTGACCAGTGGGCCTTACCCAGGATTGACTGGGAGACTGTTTATGGCTCTGTCAACGCCGGAGGATCCAGCATCCTGGCGGTGCTTGACACCGGAATCGACGCGGCACATCCGGATTTGAGCGGTCTTGTACTGCCGGGCTATTCGGTTTTTCCCGAAGCGGACTCGCACACTGACCCGAATGGACATGGTACCTGGATGGCCGGGATTGCGGCTGCCCTGACTGATAATAATGAAGGTATTGCCGGAGTGGCCTTTGCCGGAGTTGCTCTGTTGCCGGTCCAGGTGCTGAATGCTGATGGCATCGGACAGGATAGCGATATTGTGGATGGCATTGTCTGGGCCGTGGGCAGCGGGGCGGATATTATCTTGATGGCTTTCAGCAACCCGGAATACTCACCCGCACTGCAAGCCGCTATCGATTATGCCTGGGACAACGATGTTGTTGTCATCGCGGCTGCCGGCAATAACGGGATGAATATAGCGACCTACCCGGCTGGAGCCCGCGGCGTTATAGGCGTATCTGCAACCGACCGGGATGATGAGATCGTCAGCAACAGCAACTTCGGCAATTCGATATTCCTGGCTGCTCCCGGTGAGTATATCCTGACGACCGACAGGGACGGCGGCTATACCGCTATTACGGGTACTTCAGCCTCTGCCGCCATCGTGTCCGGGGCTGCGGCTTTGATGAGGGCTGTTGACTCAGGACTGAGCAACGGAGTGATCGTCAACCGTCTGGCGCTTACAGCCGATCCTGCCGGTACGCAGGAACAGACCGGCAACGGAAGGCTGAACCTGGCGCGTGCCCTGGATGAGGAAAGCACGGATTTTATTCAACCGGCCGGGGTTGAGCCAACAGGTGAAGGCGGTCCTTTCATAGGCCCGTACACTGTAGCTGCCAATAAAACCTTCACTGGCACCGGCAACTTCAGCGATCCGGCCAGATGGTCCGGCGGCACACTTCCAAGAAAAAATGATACATTGCTGATCAATGGCGTTTGTACGGTCGACAGCGCTACGCCGACAGTGCTTTATGGCGACCTTGCAATAGGCAGCGGCACGGTGGGCACTCTAAAATGGGACAGCACGAACACGCTTACGGTTAAGAACATATCCAATTATCCCGGCAGCACACTGGATATGACTAATGGAGGAACTCTGAAAATCGGCAGGGGAGGCAATACATGGACAACGAATAACCTGATATTTTTGCCCGGAGCAGGGACAATATTCTGCGCCAATAATACAGGTAACTTGAGCTTGCCTCCAGCCATCATTGAGTATAATAATCTGACCGTTGCGGTCGGAGGCCGTACCGTTAATCTGGGAACTGCCACTACTTTGAAAGGCAATCTGTTAATTACCTCTGGTAATCTCAATACCACAACAGGCAGCTTAACTTTAAACATCAAGGGGAATTTCACCAATAACGGCACTTTTGTACCCAATGCCGGCACTGTTACCCTGAATGGGGCCGGTTCGCAGACTCTTGGCGGAACATCAATACAAACAACCCCCTGGTTCAGCACTCTGCTCATAAATAAAAGCGGAACGGCGGTGCTGAACGCTAACATCAGCATTGGAGCGGACCTGAATGTTACCGCAGGCACTTTTGACCTGTCAACCTTCACTGCCAACCGGATAACCGCAGGCGGCAGCCTGACGGTCGCCAACGGCGCAACTTTGATGATAGGCGGCACCAATACCATGCCCTCCAATTATACCGCTCACAACTTTGGCTCCAATACCAGCACCATTGAATACAGCGGCACCGATCAGACAGTTTCCGGCGAGGACTACGCCGGCAACCTGACATTCTCCGGTAGCGGCAACAAGACCCTGCAAACAGGCACGACCTTGATAGGCGGCAATCTGACCCTGAGCGGAACAGCTGCCTCGACCACGGCTGCCAGTCTGACTATCAACGGCGGTCTTAATATTGAGGACGGCGCCACTTTTACCGCCGCAGGTTATGCCCTGACAGTTAACGGAGGTACCATAGTTGGCAATGGCAGCAGCGGGATATTTTCCATATCCTCAAGCACGGGAGACAAAATATTTAACGGAGATGTCCTGGTTGATACAGGAGCTGTCTGGAATAATACCGGCAGCAACGCTCCGGTCAATTTGAACGGCAGCCTCACCGGCTACGGCTCATTCGAAGCAGGCACCGGCGTCTACACTCTGGGCGGCAGTGAAAAAACAATTAACGGGAATATTTCAATTCCGAATATTACAGTTGACGGTTTTTACACTAACTATGCGGACCTGGAGATTACATCCTCTCTCGCCGGCAGCGGGGAGCTGTCCAATGCCGGTTCGCTTTATTTTAACTTCGCCGGCGTTCCAGTCATTAATAGTTTTACCGCCGCTGCCGCCGGCAATACCGTCAGTTATGTCTTCGACGGCAATCAGACTGTATTTCCGACTGTATATTATAACCTTGTTACCGGCATTTCCGGAACAAAAACGCTGGGTGAGGCAGTGACGGTTAACGGCGATCTCAATATTGGTGCGGGTACAGTGCTGGATACAGAGGTTTCCGGCAGTTACGCAGTAACCCTCAACGGCAGCTTTTTCAATAGCGGGACTTTTGCCGCCAATGCCTCAAACATAATTATCAGCGGAGGCGGCTTGCAGAGTATTGACGGTTTCACAACCACAGGCTCCCTTTCGATGCTCAAGACCGGGGGCATTGCTGTATTCACCGGAAACGTCAACGGCGGTGACCTTACTATCAACGGTCCGGGAGGTACTCTCGACCTGGGCGATGGCCTGGTGCATACTGTCAGCGGTCTCTGGGCGCTTTCCGCGGGTGTTCTCGATGGCGGTTCAAGCATATTAAACCTGGGGAATGGCACAGATGTTGCCGGCGGTACTTTTGCGGCCGGTACCGGCACCGTCAACTATTTTGCTGCCGAAGATCAGAGCGTGGCCGGTATAACTTATTATAATTTGACTTTGTCCGGCGGCGGCAGCAAAACGAATACCGGAGCAGTTACGGTCAACGGCAGCCTTGTTATCAGTGATGGCACAATCTTCACGGCCGCGGCTTATAACCTGATTGTAAAAGGCGCTACCATCGTTGGTGGTGGAACAAGCGGAACATTGATAATCTCCCCCGGACCCGGCGCCAAAACCTTTAATGGTGATGTTATCGTCAACAGCGGGGCCGTCTGGGACAACACTGAGGGCAATGTACCTGTCAGTCTGAACGGCAGCATTACGAATTATGGAGATTTTAAGGCTGGTACCGGGGTCTGCACTCTAGGCGGAGCTGCCAAAACAATCAACGGCACACTGGAAATACCCTCAGCAGCGGTCAACGGCACTTATACCAACACAGGTATATTGACCGTGAGTAATGTGCTTTCAGGTTCGGGAAACCTGACCCAGGGCACCGGCGCAGTTCTGTATATCAGCGGATCCTGCAGCATTGTTGTCCTTAACGCCAGCGCTGCCGGCAATACAGTAAATTACAACGGGGATAGCCAGGCGCTGAAAACAGCGACTTATTATAACCTTACCCTTTCCGGCAGCGGCATCAAAACGTTTTCAGCGGGCATCACCACAGTTAACGGTATTTTGTCAATGGAAGAAACCGCTATGGCGGATTTAACCGGTACTCTGAACTATGGGACAACGGCTGTCTTGAGGTATCAGGGCAGCGCGGCCCAGACCACCGGAGCGGAATTTATTGAGGCCGGAGTACCTAATCTGACTATCAGTAACATTCACGGCGTGACTGCCGGCAGGAACCTGAC
>CAYLVC010000265.1:0-1911 GCA_964387005.1 uncultured Dehalococcoidales bacterium
TACTTGTATTACAGATTCCCTGTGCAGCACAGGTTTACAGCCTAAACAGTTGAGACTGGCTATCTGTCTGATTTGTTCCTATTATACCAGCAGAGAAACGATAAAATAAAATAGCCGGTATTGCACCTGAGAGTACACTAAGCGTAAAATAAGGATTACTATCAGGATGCTGCCAGTTTAATAAATTAAGGAGGACGGCCGATGACAGAAACCATGTATGGAAAATACATTAAGAGCCTGAATTTCCAGGACAATGGACCGGGTGATTTCAGACAGAGTACCAGGATCAGCAGTGATTATCTCGGGCTGGATGTCTGCTGCGATTTTGGCACTTACTGGGTGGCCGGCAAAAACAAGCCTCTTCAGAGTGAAGTCCATGACTTCGATGAAGTTCTGATATGGATGGGAGCGGATATGTCTGATCTGAGCGATCTTGGAGGTGAAGTGGAGCTTTGCCTCGGGGAAGAAAAGGAAATTCAAAAAATCACCTCCTCCACTGCGGTTTTCGTTCCCAAAGGTCTGCCCCACTATCCTGCATATATTGTCAGGATGGACCGCAGGTTTTTCTTCCTGCGGATTTCTATTACCAGGGAATACAGTGCCACCACGGTGCTCCAGGACAAACCGGCTTCTCCCTTCCTGGGATGGGGCTCCAAATACCGCAACAATGTTCATCACCTGGCTTTTTACCGCAAGTCCGGATGGCATTATGGCCCGGAAAACCCTGATGATTCAGGCGGGTCTATGGTGGATATAATCAGTGAAGATCTTAAGTTCAACATGTCCTATGAGAGTATAAAGAAAGCCCCTTACAGGTTTGGACCTAAACCGGACCATCCACATGTACATCCCTATTATGATGAATTTGCCCTGTTTTTGGGGACCAATCCCTTTGATCTGACTGACCTGGGGGCTGAGGTTGCTACAGGGATGGGTAAGGAACTGGAATGGCATACAATCACCACGCCATCTCTGATCAAGCTGCCTAAAGGATTTCCTCACGGACCGCTGCATGTCAACAAGCTGGACCGGCCTTTTATCTTTGCCATTATCCGCCCGTTCGGTACGCCGATGAATGCCTGACATTGCTTGATTTCGGTATTTTGCATGAGTGAAAGGAATAAGTGACATGCCCAGGGAAAGCATTTACAAACGTTACTTTCCAGCCGTGTCCTGCGAAACGGATGACAGCTGCGAAGCCTACTGGTTCGTATTCAGTTCAAACAAACTATTGCTGAAGTCCTGTGAAAATCCGGTTTGCCTTCCCTTTATGAGAAGGCTAACCGGATTGGGGTTTCAGCCAGTGAGGACTCAGTACCTGGGGACACTACAGGGTCATCCCTGCTATTCGGCCGAAGCCCCTGAGGAAGTTGTTGCTCCAGATGGTATGTCTTTCATGGATTTGAGGTCGGTTTACGGAATTGTGGATGAGGATGTTTTTCTGCTGGCCGGGAAAGCTGTCCAGATAATCAACTGGGACCAGTCCTATCAGTATTGCGGCAGGTGCGGCTGCAAGACAATTACCCTGCAAACTGAAAGAGCTAAAAAATGCCCTTCCTGTGGTATGATCAGTTATCCACGGCTATCGCCAGCCGTGATTGTGGCAGTCATCAAAGACAATATGCTACTTTTATCCCATTATGCCGCATTTCAGGGGAACAGGTATACAATTGTGGCCGGATTTGTTGAACCTGGTGAAACACTTGAAGAATGTGTGAAAAGAGAAGTCTTTGAAGAAACAGGGATAAATATAAAAAACATCCGGTATTTCGGCAGTCAGCCCTGGCCGTTTCCTAACTCGCTGATGATCGGTTTTACTGCGGACTATGAAAGCGGGGAAATAGCGGTGGACGGCAAGGAAATATCCGCCGCTGGCTGGTTTACTGCTGACAATATGCCCGAAGTCCCTCC
>CAYLVC010000265.1:2011-4624 GCA_964387005.1 uncultured Dehalococcoidales bacterium
CGGGGAAAATCGGGGTTGTCGCCTAATTTTCTTATCAACTGGTCCACGACCTGACGCACCAGAGACTCACCGGTTTCTTCTTCCTTGTTGAGTATTTTAATCAGCTTCCTGATAGTGATAATTCTCCCACGGTGCTCCAGCATTGAATCCAGAACCTTCCATTCATCCCCGGTTAACTCTATTTCATTGCCTTTAAGCGCTACCTTACGGTTTATTCTGCAGATTGTCAGGTCATTGGTAATCCGGCTTCGATCTTCTTGTTGGTTCAGATTAATGTCCCGGTCTGAATATTCTTTTAGTCGTTTCATAAGGGTTTGAAGACTGAAGGGTTTTAGAATGTAGTCCTCTGCACCCTGTGCCAGTGCTCCGGTAATCACTTCAGGATCATGCCTGGCGCTGATTACAAGAACCGGGGTTTTTGAGAACCTGCGAAGCTCTTTCAGTACTTCCATTCCATCAATATCCGGCAGACCGAGATCCAGCAGAACCAGATCAGGCTGTGTCGAACGAGTGTATTCCAGGCCTTCATATCCCTTTTGAGAAGATATGATTTCGGCAACGGGGTCATAGACTTCGAGTGTAAGCCGGAGGATTTCAACGGTGTCTGTATCATCTTCAATAATCAGGATTTTCACGGTAATTCTCCAACAAAAAATACTGTTTAAGAATGATCATTGTTCGTCGTATCGGTATCCGGTTTATTTTTCTGACTATTTTCATTATAGGATGTATCCGGAAGCAACGGTAAAGTAAACTTGAATGAACTGCCAATACCTCTTTCACTTTCAACCCAGATTTTTCCTCCATGAGCCTGTATGATCTGGCTGGATACAGCCAGTCCCAGCCCTATCCCGGGATAACTCTGACGGTCCTGCTGTGCACGGTGATAGGGAGTGAACAGCTTGCCCTGTTCTTCCGCAGGTACTCCGACGCCCTCATCTTTGACATCAATCAATAAGTTGGCGCTATCGGCCGTTGCTCTGATAGTGATTATTGAGTCGGCAGGGCTGTATTTGCCGGCATTTGAAAGTAAATTTATGAGTACTTGCTCCAGGCGGGATGTATCAGCGTTAATTTTGGGCAGACCATCAGGTATTTCTATTTGTAGATGCTGGTTTTTCTGGAGAAACGCTGGTTTAAACCGTGAAATAGAGGCATCCAAAAACTCACTGGTATTGACCAGGCGTTTGTTTAGCTTGATTGCACCCCTAGAGAATCTGGCCAGCTCTAGTAATTCTTCCAGCCGGGTGCGAAGGGCGTGTACACTGCTTAAAGCGGTGTTAATAAGTTTGTATTGAACGCTGTCAGGTTTGGACTTCAGCATTTCACGCACCATCTCAACCGACACCAGCATCGGAGTCAGCGGTGTCCTGAGTTCATGGGCAAGGACGTTGATGAATTGTGACCTGGCATTAGCCTCTGCTTCCAGATCTTCCCGGTGTTTCTTTTCTTGCTGGTACAGGGCTTGAACTTCGTGGTCTGCCCGCTCCAGAGAAGCCAGCATGGTATTAATGTTCGAGGATAGGCTTGAGAGTTCATCCTGCCCGGGATTAGAAATGCGCCTGGTTTTGTCACCTGTTCTGGATATTTCCTGGACTGCGTGGTCCAAAGTGATAATACGTGATATTATAAGCTTTTTCAAAATGATAATGAACGAAATAATGAATACAATGCTCAGCACCAGCAACACAGAATTTATATATGCAATCACCGTACGGCCCTGAGAAGTAATGTCCCTGGGTAAGTCCACCTTAAGTACTAATGAAGGATTCCCATAGATATCCATCAACAATCCATAACCCCCGATTCTATTGTCTTTCAGGGGTTGAACATAACTGGTTTGCGATAGGTTAAGTTGATCAACGGCTGCTGCTACATCGGCAGGGGAGTTCGTATCGTGAATTTTGTGAACCGTTAAAAACAAATCAGTAGTCTGAGATAAATTATTTATCATTGTTTCATCCATAAAAATACCGGTTGCAAGCACGCCCGTGGCCGGACCCTGTCCATAGTTGTCATAGATGGGTTTCAGCACTATGAGCATGGGGAATTCCGGTGTAATAATAATACCGGACAAAGTTTTTCCTTCCAGAACACCTGAAAACTGGTCCATCAACATACCTGTCTGCAACTCCCCGGGAATGGGCACTTCCAGTAAATTGTTGAAATCATAAGCTTTCGCAAACAACAACCTGGCTTCATTGCTAAAGATCATCATCAAATTCAAACGTATCGAAGAAAAGGTCTCGTCCATCATGTTATTGTCGATATACGCGGGTTCTTCATTCAGGGCATAATAATATGTATCATCCCAGTTGGACCAATCTTCCGCCAGCCTGTCCAGGCTTTGCAATCTGGCTTCGATGGCTCTTTCCGCCCTCAGAAGGTTATTTTCTGTTGCTTTATTTTCCAATGAATAAAACCCGGACAATATCAGGTTATCCATCGCAAAATAAATGATGAGGATGAACGGCACCATTATTCCCACAATTATCAGTATCGTCTTTTTAGTCAGCAACATATGTCGGCATTCTTCTAATATCCTGACACATTTGTGTACCGCTGTTAGAATCAATCAATAAGGCACAAAAACTGCAGGTATTCAGCAGCTAT
>CAYLVC010000266.1:0-4615 GCA_964387005.1 uncultured Dehalococcoidales bacterium
CTTAACCCACCCTTCAATGCTATTTCTCCTTCTCCCCTGACTCACAACTCACAACTCGTAACTCGAAACTCGTAACTAGAAACTAGAAACTAGAAACTAGGAACTCGCAACTCGTCTCTATTGATTATAGGGCGGCAGACCGACTATCTTGCCCTTGCTGAAACCCCATAAATCCTTAACGGCAGTATTGTAATCCAGTTTTTTGCCTTCGATCTTTTCTCTTTCGGCCACCTTTTCACGGTGAAAGTCCTTAATATCTTCAGGCAGGGGCAGGTTGCCGAACTCCAGGTAGCGGCAAGCCCCTCTGGCATCCCTGATACCCAGGACTTTATCCTTGACGTTGAGGTTGGAGCTCCAGGTGGAGTCCAGCACACCGGCTTCAATGGCCTTGCAGGCTCCTACCAGAATATCACCGTCTCCCAGATCGATAACCTTGTCCAGAATAGCCTTGACCTCGGCTTCAGTGACCTTCTCTTCGATTTCAACCTGCTTCATGTTGAACTCGATTTTCTGTTCTCTCACCACATCGAAAATCCACTTGGCCGAGCGGTAGCTCATCTCGTGGCTCTGGGTATTGGGTACACCGGCGCCTTCATCCACCGTCCTGACGAAGAGGGCTTCGGCATTGCCCAGAGAAGCCACCATGGCGGAGTAGTTGATGTAGCCAAAAGCCCCACCCAGATCGAGCGGGACCGGATAGAGCGGCACCATCTGGCAAATGCGTCCGTTAACCCTGGTATCCCGGTAGCCAAATTTGTCCAGATATTCGCGGATCATTTTGGGAGAGGTCTTTGTCCAGGCCAGGTCCTGGGCCATGTTGCCCATATAGTGTACCAGCGGCGTAATGGCCTTAACGCCCTGTTCTGCGGCTGAAATGGCATCAATAACCTGTGAAACAATATTTATGCTGAGGGGAAAGGTGGCCGTGGGCGTCCAGCCATGGGCATCCACACTGATGATCACGCCCCTGTCGGCATACCACCCAACCAGTCTGTTGGCAGACTGTGCCCGTATAAACATCTCATCCAGAGTATCTTTTTTGCTGTAGGCGCCGAATCCCAGGAAAGCCTCACCGCCTCCGGCCGTCATTCCGGAAGCCAGGGCAATCTCCATGGCTACTCCACCCGCACCCCGGGGTGTGAAGGCGGCATTCTTGCAGGACTCGATCACTTTACGAGTATTTTTTACGCCCTGAATAGCAATAGGATATCCGTTTAATATCTTTTTCCCGGTTTTCTCACTTTCTTCCAGTGCCTGTTTGGCTTTTTCAAATTGCCTGCCCCGGGTGTAGCTATCGGTTGTCACCGGTATCAGGGGCACCCCGGAATTTTCCAGCGACTGGCAGAGCTTGATCTCTTCTTCAAGGACTCCCGTGCCCGCCCTGGGCGAGACAACGGTCCTGCCGTCTTTGCCAAGCTTTTCCATCACCTTCCACCAGATCTTGCTGTCCGGCAGGCTCTTCTGGTAGGCTACCGCGTCATCGAAGTCCACCTCTTTCCCGGTAGGCCACTCGGCCAGCCATTCCTTCCTCAGCCTGAGAAGCAACTCTTCATCCAGACGCTTGTTCCTGACTTTGATCTCCATTCTTTCCTCCGCGATCTTCGATCGTTATTTCTCTTCTAATTGGTACCGGCGATTGCTGCAGATTACTACCATTGAATGGTTTTCAGACATTTTACTGGAATTTAGCCCAGTGCAGGGCCTGCATTCAGCGGTATCCCGGGCTGACGCCTGACCGAAATGCCGGTTGGGAGATTGTAATGCCCCTGATTAATTGCCTTTCCGTTAATGAATATCGTTGAGATATTATAATTTATGCATTGTTGGCAAGTCAACGGTTCTGTATACTTTTAGTTGATTTTGTTATAATATCTCAGTATGTATAGTCTGAATCAGACCGGTCCGCCGGAAATCCAGGCTTCGATCGCCTGTAAAAACTGCGGTTCACACGCAGTAGTTAAATATGGCAAATACCGGCAGCAGCAAATGTACTGGTGCAAGTCCTGCTGCAAAAAATTCAAGGGGGACAGCAGCAGTTACCATATGAAAACCCCCTGTAACGAAATCTGCCGATTTTTGAAACTGTTCTACTGCGGGAGCGGAATAAAAGACATAATCCGCTCGCTGGAAGCCGAATTCGGACGGGCTCCGGCTAAAAGGACCTTATTCAACTGGCTGAACAAGTATTCCGGACTGGCCGTCAGCGCCAACCAGCATTATATACCCCCGGTTACCGGGGATGTCTGGATAGCCGACGAGACCGTAATACGCATTGCAGGTCAAAAAGTGAGGATTTTTGACATCCAGGACGAAAAAACAAAATGCCTGCTGGCCACTCACATCAGCCTGTGGGATTCCGCTGCTGAGCCCAGGTTGTTTTTACAGCAGGCTTATCAATATGCCGGCAGGATGCCGGCGACGGTGATTACGGACAGCTATATCTCGTACCTGATTGAAGCCGACAGCTACTCCGATGCCGGCCACTGGCAAATCCCGGTAGACCTGTTCAGCCTGGAAACCGACGCCCAGCGGATAGTGCCCTTCCACGCCACCCTGAGAGACAGGACCACGGTAGTGAAAAGGATGAAGAGTATAGCTTCAGCCCGGTTGTTCAACCGGAGCTGGTTGATATATTACAACTTTTTCCGGCCTCATGAGGCTTTGAACGGGAAAACACCATCCGAACAGGCAGGGATAGAACCGGCCTGCCGCAGCTGGGAAGATGTAGTGCTAAACCCTTCTTCTCCCTTGAGGGGCGCGGAATAGTTTTCCTCTTAGTACCTTTCGTTTTGTTGGTCTTGACTGTATATTCAGAGGGGCGGCCTTGCGGCCGCCCCTCTTGCACCTTATTATATTATCTCTTCTTCTTTTAGTTTAGTGATATCATCCCAGTTGTAGCCGAGCAGGTTGATCAGGACATCCTCGGTATGTTCTCCGAATTCGGGGGCCCAGCCTTTGGCTGAAGCCGGCGTCTCACTCATGTTGATGGGGACACCCACCACGTTAATCGGGCCCATCGTTGGATGCTCGACGGAGGTCACATATTCATTGGCCATGACCTGGGGGTCATCGGTCAATTCGGTCAGTCTGTTAATCGGACTGAAAGCCAGCCCGCCGCCTTTTTCCTCGATCCGTTTGACCCATTCATCCCTGGTCCTGGTCTTGAAAACGCCTTCTATATAGGCGGTCAATTCCTTATAATTCTGCTTTCGCTCAACCACCGTCTTGTATTTTTCATCATTTTCGATATCCAGGATTCCCAGGGCATCGCAGAAATTATGCCAGAAGCGGTCTGTCTGGGACTCGGACAACACCAGCCATTTGCCATCGGCACACTCATAATGATTGGCCATAGGGTTTTTCAAGCCGGACCTGGAGGATTTCATGGTGCGCCCTTTCAGGGTGGCAGTATTTACGCCGTAGGCCTGAAGGTGTATTCCGGACCCGAGTAAAGAGACATCCACCTGCTGTCCGACTCCCTGCCTGTCCCGGGCTATGATGGCCGCCAGCACGCCATAGGCCAGCATTGTACCGGTCATCTGATCGAAAATGATGCCTCCTATCTGGGAGGGAATACCCCCGGATTCTCCCACGGAATACATCATGCCCGACCGGGCCTGGGCAATGGTATCAAAGGCCCTTTTCTGGCTCTCAGGTCCCTTTGTGCCGTAGCCGGTAGCCAGGGCATAGATCAGTTTGGGATTAAATTTTTTAAGATTTTCATAGGTGATACCCAGCTTGGCGATGGCCGTGGGCGAATAGTTTGTCAGGAAGACATCGGAGATTTTTACCAGCTGGTGCAGAATATCCATTCCCTTTTCTGTGTCCAGGTCAAGTGTCATGCTTTTTTTGTGCCGGTTGGCAGTTTCAAACAGGACGTTAACACCCGCTTTGGCTGTGGTGGCCTGGCCGAATATTTCCGCTACACCTCTGGCGGGGTCTCCTTTCACCCGGTCTTCAACCTTGATCACCTCCGCTCCAAGGTCGCCCAGCATATAGCCGGCTGTAGGAGCGCTGAGATAACCGTCACACTCCAGCACACGTATTCCGTCAAGAGGTCCTTTCATGATTCCACTCCTTCGAGATCGCAATTCATACTCCACCCGTTAACCATCCGGACAGACTTTTATTGCTGTCTCTTTTCCTGATTTTATGTTATTTCAATTTTATCAAAATAACTAAATATAACAACCGGATTAGTTGAGGATAATTAAACCCCACCCTGAGCAGCTTCGTCCTGATTTGGACAAAAAAATCAGGCCTCCAGCTTGACACTTAAAGACGGTATATCGCATGTTATTCAGACGACACATATTAAGACGAAGGACTGTTTCCTGCTGCCTTTTTAAAATGGGAAAGCGCTTAAGGAATGTATAATTATCACACTATTAGATTATTTAACCCTAGTATTATATCATAATATATTTTATACCGGTTCTTACCTATATGATCATCCTGACAGTAAATAACCTGAAAAACCGGTAAAATACTGTAATATAATACTACAGGGAATGTAATTATCAGTTCAAGGAAAGGAGGGACATTAATGCTGATTTCTGACATGATGAATACCAACGTGGTATCTATCCCCAGCACCACCTCGCTGGCTGAGGCA
>CAYLVC010000267.1:0-4602 GCA_964387005.1 uncultured Dehalococcoidales bacterium
CCCTAAAAAGTATTTATGATAAAACAAAAATAGGTGAGATGATGTTTGTTAATGGCATTGGCAGAACAAAATTTGGCGTCTTATCAAAATCTATTGTTGAATTAGCATACGAAGCAATGCTTAATGCAATTAATGACAGTCCAGTACATATAAAGGATATCGATGCGATTTATGTTTCCAATTTTTTAGGTGGACCCATAAATGGCCAATTGCATTTGAATTCGATTATTGCATCACTTCTACCCTCAATTAACATACCAATAATCCGCATCGAATCTGCCTGTGCTTCGGGTAGTGTAGCATTCTCCCAAGCGCAAAATTCCCTAACTAAAAAAAATAATATAATGGTTATTGGTGTTGAAAAAATGACAGGAAAAAGCCTAATGTCTCCAATAGATGCAATAGCTATGGCAGGCGATCACCAAATTGATTATAAAAACGGTCTAATTTTTCCTGCTGCTTATGCCTTGATTGCACAGCAGTATATGTACAAATACGGCATATCTCATGATCTCCTTGAAAAGGTATCATTAATCAACCATCAAAATGCAAACCGCAATCCACTTGCTCATTTTTTTGAAAAAAAAGTGACGCTTGAGATGATAAAAAAATCTCGTGAGATTTCTTCCCCTTTAAATCTTTTTGATTGCAGTCCCATTTCTGATGGTGCAACAGCAACAATAATCTCCAATAAAAAATATTCAGATCGGGATATTCAAATCCTTAGCTCATGTATAACAACTGATTCTATCTCTTTAACTCAGCGGGTTGATCTGACATCTTTTCTCTCGACAAAGATAGCTGCAGCACAAGTATACAAGGAAGCAAGAATTTCCCCTAAAAATGTTGATGTTGTAGAAGTCCATGACTGTTTTACAATAAGTGAATTACTGGCATTGGAGGACCTAGGCTTTTGTTGTCCTGGAGAATCATATAAGATGATTGATAATGGGGATATATTAATTGATGGACTCCTCCCCGTTAATCCCGATGGTGGATTAATAGGAAACGGACATCCGATTGGTGCTACTGGACTTGGACAGATCTATGAAATTGTTATGCAATTGCGTTTAGAAGCTGGTTCTCGACAGATTGCAGACCCCGAAATTGGTTTAGCACAGAATATTGGAGGTATCGGTGGGACCTGCGGTATAACCTTACTTGGGAGGTAATATGTACTATTACTGTAGTAACTGTAAAAAATGCTGGAACCATCCTATAGACAGATGTATTTTTTGTGGGAAGACCACAACTCAGATCCAGGAGGACCACTTTAAGGTCATCGGATATACCGAAGTGTTTATTCCTTCGACAGAAAATGAAAAAGTTCCGTATTTTGTTAGTCTTTTAGAGGATCAGCAGGGTAATAAAAAATTTCAAAAATCATTTCAAAAACCTGAGATTGGTAAAACCATCAACATAAATGAAAATATTTTTCATCCAGTTCAGATTGGTGTCGTCGGATCGGGATTGATGGGAATTCAGATCGCTACCTACATGATTCAATTTGGTTTTCCAACAATATTAAAGACGCGAAATGAAGAGAGTAAAGGATTGGCTATTTTTAAAATTGAAAAAAATCTTTCCAAAAGGATGTGTGAAGAGGATGTGAAAAAAATATTGCATCTTCTGATTGTTACTATCAATTCCAACGATTTGGAAGAATGTGACATCATCATCGAGGCAATTACCGAAGATATTGACCTTAAAAAAGAGGTCTTTAAGGATCTAACAAATGTAATCAAAAAATCTGCAATTCTTGCAACGAATTCATCTTCATTGTCAATAGACGACCTTGCAAAAGTAACGGACAGACCGGATCGTTGTATTGGCATGCATTTTTTCAATCCTATTCATCGTATGAATCTGGTCGAAGTTGTTATTGGGACCGATACCTCTGATGAAACGAGAAACATTATCGTAAACTTTGTCCTAAACGTTAACAAAACACCAATAATTGTTAAAAACAGCCCTGGATATGTTATAAATCGCCTCCTTCTTCCCCAGATTAACGAAGCTATCTATGTTCTTGAAGATGGTATTGCGTCTAAAGAAGATATTGATAAGGCGGTTAGGTTAGGTTTGAATCATCCCATGGGACCTTTTGAACTTGCGGATTTCATTGGACTCGACATTTGTCTTTCCATACTAAATGTTCTTTATTATAAATTTAATAATCCGAAATACAAACCATCTCCGTTGCTAGAGACTATGGTTAATGAGGGAAAATTAGGGTATAAAACAAGAGAAGGCTTCTATAAATATTAATTACAAGCTAGATTATATTTTAACGTAAAAGTGTGAAAAAATGGAAAAAGTAGTAATAGTTGGGGCTGGTGGGTTCGGGCGGGAAGTTATTGAAATATTTAAAGATCAAAATAAAATTAAAAAACACTGGGACATTATTGGATTTATTGACGAAACGCCATCATTACAAGGAAAAACAATTAATAATTACCCAATCCTTGGTGGATTGGAATGGATCGAAATAAATCGGAAAAATGTTGGATATATTGTCGCTATTGGTGATCCTAAAGGGAGAGAAAAAATCATTGAAAGATTGGAATCTATGGGGGTATATTTTGTTAACGCAATTCATCCAACTGTAGTTATGTCAGAATCAGTTAAATTGGGAATTGGGGTTATTATCTGTGCAGGAACAATATTAACTGTTAATATTTCCATTGGCAATCACGTAATTATTAACATTAATTCAACTATTGGTCATGATGTAGTTATTGATGATTATTGTAGTATTATGCCAAATGTAACAATTAGTGGGAATGATAAATTATGTACAGGTGTTTATACTGGTACTGGTGCAATACTCATTGAAAAGATTTCAATTGGCGAATGGACCACGATTGGTGCAGGATCTGTCGTTCTTAAAAACATTCCAAAAAATGTTGTTGCGGTTGGTATTCCCGCAAATGTAATTAAAACACTTGAAGTAGAATGATCTAAATTATTAAAATTTGATGATCAATATGATGAAGCAAAATACTCCGTTTTCAAAACCAATTTATGTTACTCGTCCATTATTACCCCCAATAGACACCTTTAAAGATAAAATCCAATGTATTTGGGACTCCCACTGGCTTACAAACATTGGAGAAATGCATAATCTGCTCGAAAAGGAATTGAAAACAATATTAAAAGTTCCATTCTTGTCACTTTTTAATAATGGAACAATTGCACTTATTGTAGCATGCCAAAGTCTAAGAATCTCGGGTGAGGTAATAACAACTCCTTTTACATTCGCAGCAACACCTCATGTTTTAACCTGGAACAATATAACACCGATTTTTTGTGATATTGACAAAAAAACCTTCACAATCGACGCAGAAAAAATCGAAGACCTCATCACTCCTAAAACAACCGCAATATTAGGGGTTCATGTATTTGGGAGACCTTGTAATTTGCGAAAAATCCAGAGAATTGCCGATGATTATGGATTGAAAGTGATATACGATGCTGCACATGCATTCCAGACTGAAGTGGATGGTTGTGGTATCGGTAATTATGGGGATATCACGATGTTCAGCTTTCATGCAACAAAATTATTCCATACCGCTGAAGGCGGCGCATTGACATTTAAAGATAGTAATTTAAAAAACCGAATTGATTTATTAAAAAATTTTGGAATCAAGAATGAAGATGAAGTGGTAATGCCTGGTATCAATGGAAAAATGAATGAGATCCAGGCTGCATTGGGATTGGTCGTTCTTGAACATATCGACGAGGAGAGGAGAAAAAGGAAAAAAATTCAAAGGATCTATTGTAACGAATTGAAGGATATTGAAGGGATCACTTACTACACGAACCCAAAAAATGTGACGGATAGTTATCAATATTTCCCAGTTCAAATTGAACAGGAATATTTCGGAAAGAATCGAGACGAGGTGTACGAATATCTGAAAACGTTCAATGTGTATACCCGTAAATATTTCAATCCGTTATGTAGTGACTATACCTGTTACCGTCAATTGCCTTCATCTGATCCGACAAAACTTCCTGTAGCTCAGAAAATTGTGAAAGAAATATTGTGTCTCCCCTTCTATGGGGACCTTACATCGAAGGATGTCGTTCAAATTTGTGAGATTATTCGAAATAGCTCTAGATAGACACATATGTCGGACATTGCCATTAAAATCGACAACGTGGGAAAAATGTATCAGTTAGGCACCTCTCTTGATCCTTATTCTACATTAAGAGAGGAAATCGGAAAATATTTCCATTCTGATTCCAATAATGACGCAATTGTCAATAAATTTTGGGCATTAAAGGATATTTCTTTCACTGTGAAAAAAGGAGAAGTCCTTGGTATTATTGGATCTAATGGTGCTGGAAAAAGTACACTTCTAAAAATATTATCACGGATAACATCCCCAACAGAGGGTAAAATTGTTGTCCATGGGAGGATTGGATCTTTACTTGAAGTTGGAACTGGATTCCATCCAGAACTTACAGGAAAAGAGAATATCTACTTAAATGGTTCCATCCTTGGAATGAAGAAAAAAGAAATTGATGATCATTATGACCAGATTATCCAATTTTCAGAGATTAAGCAATTCATTAATACACCTGTCAAACGTTACTCAA
>CAYLVC010000268.1:0-4597 GCA_964387005.1 uncultured Dehalococcoidales bacterium
AGAGCCTCCATTCGGGCCGGGTCTATAAGAGTGTTGCACATATCGCAATAGCCATAGGTGCCGGCATCCATTTTTTGCAGTGCCCGTTCCACCTCAGTCAACAGGCTGTTCAAACGGTTCTCCAGTGCCAGCCTTTTTTCCAGCTCCGTTGATTCCGTAGCTTCTTCCTCTCTTTTCCCAAAAGGGCTTCCCTCCCTCCGATCATCCACCATTAGAGGTTTGTTGAGCTGGCTCAATTCGTCTTGAATGCGCTTTTTTTCAGCCTCCAATCGAGCCCGTATTTGATTGGATTTTGCAGTAGCCACTTCTTGTACCTCCACTCCCTGTAATACTGGTCAACTGATCTGAAAGTCTGTTTCCTGTAACAACCATTCAATCTATTTAAGGAATTTGCATCCTGCAGAAAAGAGAAACCGAAAGAACTTGCTAGTCCAGCATGGTCCGCAGCTGCCGGACAGTTTTTACAGCCTGACCTTTCCAGTGGTTGTTCGCAAAAATAAAGGTCTTTTCAGTGGATTCACTGAGCTTCCTGATTTTAGGAAGCCATTCATTCAACTCTTCATCCCGGTAAGTATAATCGTAGCGCTCATAGGCCTGATCGTGCTCCCACCATTTCTCCTTATTGCGCCCATGAAAACGGACATAGCCGATTTTACTGGTAGCTTCGGCGATAGGAGGCAGCAGGTTGGGAAGCCTGGGTTCATCCACACAGCAAAAACCCATGTCCTGCCGGCGCAGCCATTGAAAGACTTCAACCTTCAACCAGCGGGCGTTGCGGAACTCAATCACCAGCGGTAAATCTGCCAGGTTTTTCCTTATTTCTGCCAGGTATTCCCAGTTTTGGCTGTTAAAATCGAAGCTATAAGGGAACTGGACCAGGATACAGCCCAGTTTTTGGGCCGAAATCAGGGGCTCTAAAGCCCGACTAAAAGCCTGGCAAATGCCGGCGCTGTCACTGCGTTGATGGGTCATTTGCTGGTTGGCTTTGACCGCAAAAAGAAAACTATTGCCGGTTTTAGACAGCATGGACCTGAACATAGCAGGGCCGGGAATGGTATAGTAGGTTGAGTTGATCTCGCAGGTATTGAACTCCCGGGCATAAAAAGACAGCCAGTCCCGCTGGGGCAAATCCGCAGGATAATATTCCCCAACCCAGTCTTTGTAACTGAAGCCTGAAGTTCCGATATATATCATTGCCGCCAACTCAATACTGGGAATTCCATCTCGGTACCAAAATCTTAGTTGACTGTCCTTTATACCCTAATCATATTACAATTCAAGACAGAATGACATGTTTTGAGCCAAAAAAACCAATTCTCCCCTGCATTTGTTTTACAGAGAAGAATTTGATACAAGTCCATCTATAGCATATAATGCTTTAAACTGCAAGCCGTTTTACGAGGTAAATATGACATTGAGACTGATTACTTTAAGTGAAAACACAGCCGGACAGCCATACCTGCTGTCTGAATGGGGTTTTAGCCTGCTGGTAGAAAGCGGCGATGCCTGTGTGCTGCTGGATGCAGGGGCTGGTAACTCAATGGTGCATAATGCCGATCTCCTGGGAATCGATTTAGGCAGAATCGGGAAAATAGTGCTCAGCCACGGTCATTTCGACCATACCGGCGGATTGCGTTCGCTGCTCGCCCGGTTGAAAAAGGAAATTGAGATTATCGCTCATCCGGATATCTGGACGGCCAAATATGTCCGCAGCGAAGGCAAAGCGGACAGGTTTATCGGTGTCCCCTATCAGATTAAAGAACTGGAAAGCCTGGGAGCAAGGTTTACGTTGAACCGGGGACCGGTCAGGCTTAACGAAAACATGATCACAACCGGCGAGATACCGATGGAGACTGATTTCGAGAAGATCGAGCCCAACTTACATGTTAGGATTGCTGACGGCTGGAAGCCTGATCCCCTGGCTGATGACCGGGCGCTGATAATTGAGACACTGGGCGGACTGGTAATAGCCCTGGGCTGTGCTCACCGGGGCATGATCAATACCCTGAATCATGCCCGCAGCATCAGCGGCGTAAAAAAAATCCGGCTGGTACTGGGGGGCTGTCATCTGAAAGATGCCAGCGACGAGCGGATCTGGCAGACTATCTCCAGCCTGAATGAGACAGGAGTACAAAAACTGGCGGTATCTCACTGCACCGGCATGCATGCATCAATGCTGCTGGCCCAGACCTACGGGGATGATTTTATCTTTAATCATACCGGTAATATAATTGAAATGGAATAAGGAACAACCGATGAATTTAACTGTCCAGTTAGCTCCCAGGAACAAACACGGGCTTTTATTGTCCAACCCGGTAATGACGGCCTCCGGTACCTTTGGATACGGGATGGAGTATGAGCACCTTTTTGATATCCAGGCCCTGGGAGCGATCGTAAGCAAGGGCACTACCCTGGAGCCCCGTCCCGGCAACCCTCTTCCGCGCATTGCGGAAACTCCCTGCGGGATATTGAACGCCATCGGTCTGCAAAATATCGGTCTGGAGTCGCTGATTAAGGAAAAGGCCCCTGTCTGGGCAGTCTGGAAGGTGCCGGTAATTGTCAATATCGCCGGAAATAGTGTCGAGGACTATGCCCGGATGGCCACCGGACTGGAAGGGGTGAAAGGAGTCAGCGGGCTGGAAGTCAACATCAGCTGTCCTAACGTCCGGGCAGGCTGCCTTGAATTTGGCTCCGATCCGGATTCTGCTGCCCGCGTAACAGCAGCAGTGAAGGCCAATACATCTTTGCCCGTCTGGATCAAACTCACTCCCAATACCGCGGATGTCGTCAGTATAGCTCTGGCCGTAGAGCAGGCCGGAGCCGATGCCATAGTATTGATCAATACGCTCAAGGGAATGGCTATTGATATTAAAACCCGCCGCCCTGTCCTGGGCAATATCACCGGAGGCCTGTCCGGTCCGGCGATCAAACCGGTTGCCCTGAGGATGGTCTACGAGGTGGCGGGGGCAATCCGGACGATCCCGCTAATCGGTTCCGGAGGGATTCTGACGGCCGAGGACGCTTTAGAGTTTTTCATGGCAGGCGCTTCCGCCGTACAGGTCGGCACGGCCAACCTCATCAACGGGCGGGCCCCTCATGAGATTCTAAAAGGCATTGAAAAGTACCTGCAACAAGCAGGCCTCAACGATATCCGGCAAATAATCGGTGCGGCCCACCCGGTCTGACGGGAATATTCAAGCGGCATTTGTTTTCTGGAAAAACCGTCTCATCCTTGTCCGGTCTGATTCGTTTTGGGGAAAATGCGATTTTTTCACTGGGCCTTAAGGCCAAGTTTTTCCGGACTAAGCCTGCAAAACGAATTAATCGAATGCCAATCGAATACTGGTAAGCTACAAGTTTCGAGTGGTGAGCGATGAGAGAGATCCTCACGTTGGAGACTCAACCAGACTGTGTTCCATCCACAATGTTTATATATTCTATTATTAAAGTGCCAAACTGGATTTGATTTAGCAAAATTACTTTTTTCTTGAGTTCCCAGGTCCACCGATATGAGTTCCCCGGGTTCCCTTGATGTAAAGGCAGCGTTAACTTGTGAAAATGCAACGGGAGAAAACGGCGATAGTTGGAATCATACTACCATGAAAAAACATATTAGCACATATGTTCTGCATTAGCAAGCGTTCGTTGGCCATTTTTTGGGGGAAAAGGATAAACTAAAATTTCAATGACCAGACAAATTTCAATTTACAGTAATCAATCTGCCATTGCCTTTGACAGGAAGCAATGCCCTCAATCCGTCATTGCGATGACCTTTGCTCCTCAGAAGCAATCTAAAGCCTATGTATATCCAAACTGTTTATATTGATATTACAATCTTAGAGAGCAGATTATTCAATCCAAATTGTGCCGCTTGTTTGGGAAAATGAGCCGGAGGGCGGTTAAAAACGAACGGAATTAGGGTAAAAACGGACTGAAAAGGCCACTAAACCAAGTAAAAACCGGGGAAAACGGAGGTTAACGAATAAGGGGGGAAGGCTTCGAGCAGTACCTCCATCCAGTCATTTATTACATGCGAATTTAGCACCCTTTTGGGATTGGATACCCACGTCTGGAGCAGGGGCGGACCCCTGTGTACGCCCGGCATCGAACAAAATCACAGAACGCACAGGGCCAATACGGGGGTTTGCCCCTACTTCCTGACTTTCTCGAATTGGTGACCTGAATTGAATTGTTGGAGTACGATCACAATGTTCCTGAAATATTTCATCAGACTAGCATTCTCCCATTTGGCCGAATTGCCTGGTATATTGGCGGTCTTATAACCTTTGAAGAACCTCTACTCGATGAAAGGCTTCTGCATATTCAAAAGCTGTTCCTTTGGCCGCAGATGTCGCCATATTTTTGACGAAATCGATAAATTCCGAACCTGCAAAATCACCGATCTGGCTTTTATGACAACTAATGGCGGAGAGCTTGGTTTCGAAGGTATCCGTAATATCTAACCGGTGATTGTGATTATCGGACTGCCACATCAATACCTCCTTTACCTTATGCATCTGCAATCCCTGGTCAATCAGGTCACGATAAGTATTAGGGGCCAGGGCATAAGGCCAGACGGCATCCAGAGCGGCCTGGC
>CAYLVC010000269.1:0-4495 GCA_964387005.1 uncultured Dehalococcoidales bacterium
TATGCCGACCTTGTTCCACATCAGCTCCTGCAACGCTCGCAGACTTACCGGAGATCCAGAACCCTGGGAATCACTGTGAGAGAGTGAGCGGTGGATTTCGGATATCTTCCGGGGGGGACTGGTAAGGCCGGGATTAGCCGTCTTATCCAGGATTCTTTTACTGAAAACCAGTACCTCAAGCATGGAGTTGGAGGCCAGGCGGTTAGCGCCATGCACCCCTGTACAGGTTACCTCACCAGCCGCAAACAACCCGGTGATGTTGGTTTCCCCCCAAATGCTGGTCTTTACCCCACCCATCATGTAGTGGGCCGCCGGCGCTACCGGTATCAGTCCTTTGGTTATATCCAGACCGTGGTCAAAACAGTATTTGTAAATGTTGGGGAAACGGGTCATTACCACTTTTACCGGAAGATGAGTGACATCCAGAAAGACCCGGTCAGAACTGGTTTTTCTCATTTCAAATAATATGCTCCTGGCAACGATATCCCTTGGCGCCAGTTCGCCATCAGGTGTATAGTTCTTCATAAAAGGCACGCCTTCAACATTACGCAAAATACCGCCTTCTCCCCTGACCGCTTCCGAAATAAGAAAAGGCTGCACACCGGGAAGACGTAAACCGGTGGGATGAAACTGGTAAAACTCCATATCAGCCAGCTCGGCCCCGGCTTTATACGCCAGAGCGACTCCGTCGCCGGTTGCCACCTGAGGATTGGTTGTATATTTATAGAGATGTCCGGCTCCTCCGGTAGCCAGTATCAGGTGCTTGGATTCAAATTCCAGAACTGAGCCGGTGCGTAAATCCAGGGCTTTTACCCCTTCTGCAACACCCTTGTTAACAACCAGGTCAGTTACCAGGCAGTATTCAAGGACTGTAAGTTTATGCTCACGCACCCGTGTACTTAATGTAGCCTCAATATGAGCCCCGGTGGCATCCCCGCCGGCATGCAGTACACGCGGCACGCTGTGTGCTGCTTCCAAAGTCAGGGCGATTTCACCGTTAACGGTATCAAAAGGTACTCCCAGGCGGACCAGGTCGGAGATCCTGTCCGGGGCCTCTTCGGTCAAAATCCGTACTGCATCCGGATCGCAAAGACCGTCTCCTGCCTTTAACGTATCCTTAAAATGCAGATCGGATGAGTCATTCAATCCGATTGGCGCTGCAATTCCCCCCTGGGCATGCTTGGTATTACAGTCATCAATACTGCCCTTGGTGATAATCAGCACCCTTCCCTGGCTGCTGGCTAATAACGCTGTAAACAACCCGGCAATACCGCTGCCGATTATTATGTAATCATAGGTACTCATACCTCTGCTCCCTTATCCAACATTCTGCTGACGGCTGCCGGTTTGATGAATTTAATTCGCCGCTACCCTGTATCTGGCTTTTCCTTCTTCATAAAGATCCTTGCCGTAAATATCGTTCACTACTGTCACAGGAAAGTCTTCGACCTCCAGTTTCCTTATAGCCTCTGCCCCCAGCTCTTCGTAAGCCACAACTTCAGATTTTTTTATGCCCCTGGCTATAAGCGCTCCTGCGCCGCCTATTGCTGCGAAGTAAACCGCTTTAAAGCGTTTGATGGCTTCCTTTACCGGCACTGAACGGTTGCCTTTGCCGATCATACCTTTCAGGCCTGCCTCCATCAGGCGCGGTGAAAAACTGTCCATGCGCCCGCTGGTGGTAGGACCGGCAGAGCCGATAACCTGGCCGGGTTTTGCCGGAGAAGGACCCATGTAGTAAATGGTCTGCCCTTTGATATCAAAAGGCAGAGGCAGTCCCTTGTCCATCGTCTCTACCATCCTTTTATGCGCCGCATCCCGCGCCACGTAGATGACGCCTGTCAGCAAAACATTGTCGCCTGCGTGAAGATCCTGGATAATCTCATCCGTTAAAGGCAGCTTTACCTTCTTTAGCATCCGGTTCTCCTTCTGGTTTAACTACATACGTGACAATTTTATTATAAAACTTATTGATGATAAGAATCAGCTCCGGCCTTAACCGCCAAAATTGACGGCTCCCACCTTGAGCATCTGGTTGACTATCATCGATTTCTGTACTTCCAGGGCGTGTTCCTCAAAGTTATTTACCAGGAAGCTGCGGCAGAGAAATTCCAGCGGCAGTCCCTCGACCGGACCGGGACCACTGCGTACCAGAATAGACTTGTCTGCAACTCTTTTCAGCATTTCTCTGGTAAATACCTTGACCATCGCACCCGTAATTCGTACATCCTGACCCTGGTCCGCTTTCCAGGCCGCCTGGTAGACCATCAGGCGCGCTGCCTGAATGTCAACGGCCATTTCAGCCAGCGAGGTACGGACCGACGGCCAACCGGCCACTGTCTGTCCGAAACTCGTCCAGGAAGCTGCATATTCAACCGATTTCTCCAGCAGCCTGGTGGCTGCTCCTACACAGCGGGCGCCCCGTACGATGCGGCGGGCTTCCAGGTTACTGCGCCCAAGATTGAAAGCCTTTCCTTCCTCGCCCAGCACTGCGGAGCAGGGAACATAGCATTCCTCGAAAGTTATGACAGCTGGTCCGGCAGTCGAAGCCCTCCAGCCTGTGCTTTCCTCCGGAAAGGTAACGGAACAGCCCGGGGTATTACAATCTACCAAAAAACAGGTCACCCCTTCACGCAGCCCTTTGTCCCGGTCGGTAACGGCAAATACAATTGCGAAATCAGCTTTATTCATGGATGAAAAGTTGATCTTCTTGCCGTTTAGTTTAAAACCCCCATCCGTTTTAGTGGCTTTGGTTTCCATAAAGGCCGGATCCAGTCCCTTCCCCGGTTCAGCAAGCGCCAAAAAGGTTGATTTGGCCCCCTGCAAAAGCGGCAAAAGGAATTTTTGTTTCTGTTCCTCGTTACAATCAAATAATACAGGAGAAACATCACCGGGATGGAACGGCAGTACGGTGCGTGACAACTCCTCTTCCACCAGACACGCCCCCAGCACGCCTATTCCTGCTCCACCCAGATTTTCCGGTACGCTTAACCCCCACAACCCGATTTGTCTGGCAGTTTCAATCAAACGGGCTTCAGTTTCAGGCGGGATAGTCCTCCTGGCTCCTTCCAGATCGGACTCGCGTCCCAGCACTTCCCTTTCCAGGGGAATAAGCTGTTCTTTTACAAAATCCCTGGCCAGGGTTTGCAGCATTTTCAGTTCTTCCGGAAGGTCAAAGTCCATTTTACCTGCTCGCTAATCTTGCCAATGCAAATTCGTATTTTCCTTGCGGAGCCGGTCTGGCTTTATGTCAGCGGTGACCCGGGCTTCGCCAATTGCAAATTATGCGCAAATAAAAAATTCGCCATGTCTACCGCTCCAGGGCTTCTTCAAAATAGAGATCCAGGTCGGGTTCATCCTCATCGCCGATACGTTCGTTTATCCTTGCCATTATGTCTATCATGCGGTGATTAACAATATAGTGTTTCAATGTCGTATCCACCTGTGGACAGGCCAGTACACAGGCATAGCAGCGATCGCAGTCCTCCGCCACCAGGTTCTCCAGTGCCATGGATGTACGCTGTTCGGTCTTTTCCCTGCGGTGCGGTTCACGGGCCAATACCGGACAGATATCGATGCAATTTCCACAGCCCAGGCAGGCTTTCACCCCGGCCAGGTCCTCACTGACTTCCAGGGTATGGGCGGGTGAAAAACCGCTGGACAAAAGCCGGCAGCGCGCTACCGGCGGGGACGGTATGCTCAGTACCTCATTCAAGACGGATTCGATCTCTTTCACATCTCGTTGAACAGGCAGGGGCACGGTTTCCTCCTTCCGCCGGACTGATTGTCTTTAGTTTTCAAAAACAAGATCCTGACCAGAGTGCAAAAAGGTATAAAAATCAAAATCCACCCCTCCCTGAGATGCTTCGTCGCCTCCAGCATGACACCTGCAGTGGTCAATTAATTGATTTACTGACTTTTTTTGCACTAACACCAGGTCCTGTATGTAATTTAATGTAAGAAAGGTAATCTTACGGCTAAACGTGACGGGTATAGTCGGGCAAAAGCATAGGTGACAGTGGCCTGGCATCAGCCAGGCCCGCTTCTTTCAGGTCTTTCTGCCATTTAACAACATGTTCCAGTGTCAGCTTTCCCTGTTTTACCTCTTTGGACCACGCCGCAGCGGCTTTCCCCGCCCTGCGGCCGAATACGAAAATTTCCAGTGTCGAATTACCGATCAAGCGGTTCCTGCCGTGCACTCCCCCCTCTACCTCGCCGGCTGCAAATAATCCCGCAATATTTGTTGCTGCTTCGGCATCGATCAGGAGACCTCCATTCTGGTAGTGAAGGGTTGGATAAACCAGAATCGGCTCTTTATCCATAAAAATTCCATAACGGGCGAATTGCCGGTACATGGCGGGTATTTCTTTGCGAACGGTACCATTCCCTCTTAGCATATCGATCATGGGTGAATCCAGCCAGACACAAGGCTGCCCCGTTGATGTTGATAGTCCCTTTCCCCTGCGGCACTCGCGGATTATGGCGGCTGCCACAACAT
>CAYLVC010000270.1:0-4469 GCA_964387005.1 uncultured Dehalococcoidales bacterium
CTGCATACGCTCTGGGGAAACAGGGTAAACCGGCCTTTTTCGCTGGCGCTTGAGGCAGCCTGGGAAGAAAGGTACGGGCGGCGGCTGGAAGCATATACCAGCAACGATTGTGTTGTATTACAACTGCCTCCGGAGGTGCGGAGCAGCGAGGTATTATCACTGGTATCGAGCAGCAGGGTTGAATCCCTGCTGAGGAAACGCCTGGAAAACTCGGGTTTCTTTGGCGCCAGATTCAGGGAATGCGCCGGGAGGGCTTTACTGCTGCCGCGCAGCCGGATGGGTCAAAGGATGCCCCTGTGGATGAACCGTTTGAAGTCTCAAAAGCTGCTTAACGCTGTGAGCAGGTATGAAGACTTTCCCATTCTGCTGGAGGCCTGGCGGAGCTGCCTGGTGGATGAATTCGACCTGTCCAATCTGAAACTGGTGTTGTCGGAACTTGAATCCGGAGCAACCGGCTGGTCGGAAACACGCACCAGCAACATGAGCCCGATGGCGCAGCACATAGTCTGGCACCAGACCAATGATTACATGTACATGACAGACGAGCCTCCGGCAGGCAACGCCTCACGCCTGAGTGATGACCTGCTTCAGCATGTTGTTTTGACTCCCAGCCTCCGCCCGTCCGTGGACCCTGAACTGGTAGCGCAGTTTGAGCAAAAACGGCGCCGACTGGCAACTGGTTATTCCCCGGAAGACCCGCGCGACCTGGTTGACTGGGTAAAGGAAAGGTTGCTTATCCCGGTTTCCGAGTGGGAAGAACTGCTACGGGCAATCCAGCGCGATCACGGCACCAGCCCTGAAAGGACCCTTGAATCTGTCTGCGGCAGGCTAGTGAGGATACTACCGCCGGCAGCAGCCGGAGCGCTGATAGCGTCCGTTGAAGAGCTGCACCGGATAATGTCCGGTCTTTACGGCAACATTGACGTGCAGATCGATGCCCTGCTGCCTCAGGCGAAGATACCGCCCCCGCCCAGCCGGATAGACCCCATGGAGGAGGCCGACAGCGATGAAATGATGATATCCGTCCTGGATGAGTGGCTCCAATTCTACGGTCCTACCGGCCTTACATTCGTCAGCAGCACACTGGGGATAAGCCTGCCCGAACTGATATTATCGCTGGAAGACCTGGTTGATTCTCAAAAGGCTATTGTTGGCCGTCTGACAACCGGGGTAAGCGGAGAACAGGTCTGCGACAGCGAGAATTTTGAAGTGCTGCTGCGCATGGCGCGGCGCGCGGCTGTACCTCAATTTGAGGCGAAAGAGAGTGAACTGCTGCCCCATTTCCTGGCAAATTACCAGGGTATCGGAGAACCTGACGGCGATGTCGACAAGCTGTTCCACTACCTGGAGCAACTGCGCTGCTTGCCGCAGGTGGCTGAATTGTGGGAATCCGAGATTCTTCCCGCCAGGCTGAGCGCCTATTCCGGTTCGTGGCTGGACTCGATAATGCAGGAAGGCGACCTGAGATGGATAGGAGGGGAAAAGCACACTGCGGCTTTCTGTTTTGAACCTGACATTCCTTTGCTGAAGGAAGATAATGGAGACTCCGGCGGAGACCGGGCGGTTGCAACGGAACCGCGGAGCAACTCTACGGCCATTTTCCCCGATGCTCTGGGACGTTATGGATTTTCAACCCTGCTGACGGTGACCGGATGCCGTCCTGACGAACTATCTGAGCGCCTCTGGGAAGGGGTCTGGCAGGGACAGATTACGAACGACAGCTATGCAGCCTTACGCAAGGGAATCATGAACAGGTTCGAGCCCCCTAAAATCACTCCCTCCGGTCCTCACAGCCACCACAGCGGGCGGGTTAGCTTTTCCCGCTGGAAGGCGACCCTGCCGTTTGCGGGCAACTGGTTCCTGCTGCCTGCGTCCGAACCGTCCGGCGACCTGCTGGAAGGTGAAGAGAGGATGAAAGAGCGGGTAAGGATATTGCTGGAGCGATACGGCATCCTCTTTCGCGAGCTGCTGGAACGCGAGTCACCCCTCTTTCGCTGGGGCAGGATATTCCGGGCATTGAGATTGATGGAGCTGTCCGGCGAGGTGCTATCAGGCTATTTTTTCAAGGGCATTCCGGGGCCACAGTTTATTTCACCCCAGGCCTTCCAGGTACTGCAAAGCAAACCGGCTGAGAAGGTCTTCTGGCTTAACGCCTGCGACCCGGCTTCTCTGTGCGGAGTCCAGATTGACGCAATTAAAGAGGGCCTGCCCAAACGTCTCGACAGCAAACAACCGGTTTATGACGGCAGGCTGCCCAAACGCATTGATAGCAATCACCTGGTCTACCACGGCAGCCGTCTGGTGATCGTCTCGCAGAGAAACGGACGAATACTCACTATAAATGCAGCCGCGAATGATCCGCACCTTACACAGTACTTTGGTTTCCTGCGGCATTTGCTGACCCGCCAGTTCCAGCCACTGCACCGCATCAACATCAGCTCCATCAATGGTGAAGCGGCAACCGCAAGCCCTTATGTGGGAACGCTTCAGACCTGTTTCGATGCCATCAGCGAGGGTGAAATCATCGTCGTCTATCGCAAAACCGGCAGCGGAAACGGCTGAACCGGGGAATTATTATGCGGAAAGGCAGGCTTTCCCCAAACTTTTACTCTACGGCCTGTTTGACAAATACCAGCAGCCTGGTCAGCTCTTTACCATCGATGAAGGCTGATTTCTGGTCGGCGATATACAATCCCCATTTGCTAACTTTCTCGTTTAACCAGGGCCTGGCCTGGGAGTCCTTTTTAGTTCGGTGTTCAACTAACAGGAGTTTTCCATTGGGCGCAATATATTTGTACATGAGTCTGTTGACGTACTGCTCCTGGAGGTCTTCCAGGACGCCGTCCAGATCGGTGCGAACGAAATCGAATTTAACGGGACTGGACCATTCCGGGGCGTTGGCAACAACCAGATTGGCCTCAAATTGGGGAAGTCTTTCTTTGGCCAGCCTGACCAATTTGAGAGAGCTATCTATGCCGTAGGGGGTAAGGCTGTACGATGTCCATTTCATCAGGCATTCGAGTAGGTAGCCGTTGGAACAGCCTATATCCAGGAAAGCTCCGGATTTATCGATACATTCGGCGACGGGTTTTTGACAGATATCCCATTCGTCCTGCTGCATGATAAAACCGGCCTGTTTCCAGGGTTCTTTGTATTTGATGTATGATTCCAGGATGTCTTTCCTGACGGCATTCAGCCAGTTGTCATTCCTGGGGAGTTTTCGTTCACGAAATGGATTCATATCAAGACGCCTCCGGTTTTAACCTATGGTTTTAATAGTATATTTTTCACATGCGTTTGACAATATTAGTTTCCGTGAAGTATACTATTCTTACAACAGATAAAATTATTTTAAAAGAAAGCATATGGTCAGGTCAAATTCATGAACACTGCGGCTGGTGATTTTTCAGGCAAACTGCCAGAACGGGCGGCTTGTGTGAGGGGAAATGGCTGAGAAGCAGGAACTGATCCGGCAGGCAATAGAATTGCTGGAAGAAAACAACCGGCTGATACTCAGGTATAAAATCGCCGAATGGCTGTCCCTGGACCTTACAATAACCCAGCTTAAGAGCATTCTATATATTAACAGCCGGGGAAAGGTCAGTTTTAAGGAGCTGGCCGGGGCACTTAATGTAACTCCGTCGGTAGTGACGGGGATTGCCGACCGTTTGGAAGCGCAGGGGATGGTGAAGCGCCAGACGGCGGTTGAATCAACCGACCGGCGAATACAATGGCTGCTGGTAACAGACAAAGCGAAGGAGCTTTTGAGCAGCATCCGGCAGGAAACCGGTGAGCACATCAGCAAAATACTGGAAAACATGAGTGAAAAAGACCTGGCAGCCCTGATAGTGGGCTTTCGAGCATTTGTCAGGGCGGCAGAACCGTACTTAACAACAAAACATGAGGTTGTGGAAGTTTCAGCCAGGGCGGACGGTCTGTAATCCGCCCGAGGTATATTGAGATATTGCTGCACCGAAGGGGACCGGCAGCCTGACCAGATATTCCGCTGTTTCTGCTTTGCTGTCACGACTCCATTTGCTCAGCAGTCCGTCCGGACTGTAAATACCGGATACAACCGCATTTTAAACAGGGCATCAGACTTTTCTCAATCCGCTGCCGTTTTCGGGCGGGTTTCAGCATAAGCAAATTCCTGGAGCGAGGTGTAAAAATGGACCTGATTGGAAGATACATGGGACTGATTATCTTTGCGGCCATCATTGCAGCCGGCGTTTTGTGGTATATAATCGCCAGCATAGTGAAGGCAGTCAAAAACCGCAACGAGGAACCGTTTTAAGGATTTAACGAACAGTCCGACGGGACCGGGATAATCTAAAATTGGTCTTCTGGAATCTACTACTGGTGTTTTCAAGGTCTATATAATCGCTCACGAACTACCCTCTAGTCTTTCTACAGTGTACTACTTATCAGTTTTGAGTTTAGATCCTCACGTCAAGCTGCGCTCTCCTCAG
>CAYLVC010000271.1:0-4462 GCA_964387005.1 uncultured Dehalococcoidales bacterium
GTGGCGAGCTGTTCGACCAGAGGCTGTATACCGGCCCAGCCACGGTTGGACAGGTAATAACGGGTCAGAACCAGCTTGGCTCTCTCGGTGCGTATTTCGATGTTGCGCTGTTCATACTGCCGTATCTGGTTCCAGGTGGTCCAGGCGACAAAGATAAAAACGGCGGTGACTGTAATAACAATTACCAGCAGAAAAGAGAGCACCAGGCGGAACTGAAGGCTGTGGACCACTAGACGCCTCCGGTGAACTTGTAACCGGAGCCGTAGACAGTTTTGATATACCCGGGATGACTGGAATCCGGCGGACTTGAGTCCGGCTCCAGTTTCCGGCGCAGGTTCAGGATATGAACATCTATCGTCCGGTCGAACCCGTCAAAATCGTAGCCCAGCACTTTTTCAATAAGCTGGGCGCGGCTGAAAACCCGGTTGGGTTCACGCACGAACACCCCCAGCAGTTTGAATTCAACCGGCGTCAGGTTCAGCGTCCTGCTGCCGATGCGGGCTTCATGTTTGGGGAAATTAATGGTCAAATCGCCAAACCTGACCTCTTCCGGGCCAAGCTGAAGGGATTCATCGGGCGAACGCCTCAGCACAGCCCTGATCCTGGCTGCCAGCTCTTTGGGACTGAAGGGCTTGGGCACATAATCATCAGCCCCCAGGTCAAGCCCGTCGATACGGTCCTGCTCGGTGGTCCTGGCAGTAAGCAGGATAATGGGAACGGCGGACTCGGAGCGTAAAATGCGGCAGACCTGGAGTCCGTCCATTTCAGGCAGCATGATATCCAGCACAATCAGGTCCGGGTTGGCCTCGCGGGCCAGGCGCAGGGCTTCCCTGCCGTCATAGGCCGTGAGAACGGTATGGCCATCACGCACCAGGTAGAGCTTTACCAGCTCAACTATTTTAACGTCGTCATCTACAACCAGGACTTTTTTGTTAGGCATGTTCAGGCACCTTCCCACCAATAGTATAATAGAAATATTAAGAAAATATGAAATGGGCAGAACGAATCTACAGACACTCTGCCAGGAGGCCTGCGACTAATTTTCCAATTGCCGGAGAGGCAGTCAGGCCCGGCGACTGGATGCCCAGAACATTGAAAAAGCCGGGAAGCCCCCTGTCCTTCTCATGGCGGATAACGAAACCCCTGAATTCCTCGTTGAGGCCGTAAGGCCGCGGCATGATGCCGCAGGACTCCGGCTCGATATCCTCAGCCTTAATAAAGGGAAACAGCTTTTGAGCTTTTTCCAAAAAAAGGTATTTGCGGCTATCGTTTATTGAATAGTCGGTTTCCGCCACAGGGTAGAAATCAGGGCCGATGCGTACCCGGCCGTCAGTATCCAGCACATTATGGATACCCACCAGCCCGCCGGCGTCAAGCAGGGGATAAACAAGCCTGCGGCGCATCCTCGCAGCCGCAGATGAGGAAAGGCTATAGTATTCGCCCTTGAAAAAAGTCAGCCTGCAGCCCTCTTTGTCAATATCAATACCCGCCAGCGCGGCCACTTTTGCGCTGTTCAGCCCGGCGCAGTTGATCACGGTACGCGAGCGCAGGGACGAAGAGCCCGTTCGGTCCCGGATGAAAACATTGAAACCTTCCCCCAATCTCTCAAGGCCGGTTACTTCGGCGCTGCAGACCATCTGGGCGCCCTTCATACAGGCCAGTCCCAGGAAACAGCGCATCAGGCCGTAGGCGTCAATCACGCCGGCCTGTGGAAGAAGGACTCCGTCCATTGCCTGTATGTCCGGTTCCAGCCGCTGTATTTCCCGGCGGGAAAGGCGCTGCATTTCTATGCCTTCATCCCTGCGCTGATAAAGTATTTCAAGCGCTTCTGACTCTGCTTCCCCGCAAGCGGCCAGCAGTTTGCCCGTCCTGCTGTGGTCTATACTGTGTTCCCGGCAGAAGTGATAAAGAATCTGCGCCCCTTCAAAGCACAAGGCGGTATTTATTGAGCCACGGGGACTGAGAATACCGGTGTGAATTGTCCCGCTGTTGCGGCTGCTGGTCTCCCGCCCGAAACCCTCATTTTTCTCCAGGATATAGACACTGCGGCCTTCACGCGCTGCATGACAGGCTACCGCCAGACCCACGACGCCGCCGCCGATAATTACAACATCTGCTTCAAAAGACATGGTAGTGTTCTCCGTATGATTGATTTTAAGGTATTATAACTCTTTTCCGGCAAACGGTTAAGACCGGGTTAAACAGCAATGACCTTTCAGCTTGTCCATATACTATTCCATCAAGCTTCCGGAGCTAATTGCTTCCTCCGTTTTCGGTAATTTCAGTCATAACGGTGTTTATTACTTTTGCGCCCTTCCCGCGAAAAGTCGTACAATTTACTCAAAGGCTACATTCACGCTACTTCCACTTTCCTCTTCCTCGATGAGAGAGGAATAGAAGGTGAGGATGAGACCATAGTCATACGTTCAGTGACTTACTAAACTGAATCCTATATTTGCTAAATGAAATATTAAGCAATTACAGGCTACCCGGAGGAGAACAGGCAATGGCTGAAGCAAACGCAGTATTCAAGCAGTTGGCGGAAAATTACCGGCTGGTGGGTGATGACTATTTTCTGGAATTGCTGGCTACGGTAATGACGCCTGATGAAGGTAAATATATTTTAGAGCTATTCAAGCCCTTGACTCCGGCTGAATTGGCCAACAAGCTCAACCTGGATGAAAAAGCCGTCGCTGGAAAACTGGACAACCTGGCGCGCAGGGGACTGGTTTTCCGGGGCAAGACCCAGTATGTGGCCTGGATGGACGCTCATCAACTCAAGGCGCGCATTGTGTTCAGCAAGGACAAATATACCGCTCCCGGCTACGTTGACCTGAGAAAAAGGGAAAAGCGCTATTCTTCATCGCCTTTTGCCGAGATCAACCTCTGGCTAAAGATGTATGAAAAGACCAAAAGCCCTTTGATCCGGATTTTGCCGGCCAGAAAAGCCATTGCCGCCAACCCCAACATAGATCCCTGGCAGGTACTGTGGTACGAGGACGTGGCGCAAATGATGAAAAGGGCGGACAAAATAGGCATGGTGGAATGCGACTGCCGCAGGATTTACCACCGCTGTGACAAGCCGCTTTCCTACTGCGTCCATACCGGTAAAAACATGATTGACTATGAAATCGGCCGGGACGGCAGGATGGTGGAAGCAACGGTGGATAAGGCCATCGCCTGTTTCGACGAAGCGGAAGAGGCCGGACTGGTACATAATACCCCCGGCAACTTTGCCGCCATGACAGGCGTTATCTGCAACTGCTGCAATGACTGCTGCTCCACCTTCGAACCGGCTCTTGAATGCGGAAGAGTCAACGAGGTAGCAGCGCCCAGCCGGTTCAGACCTGCGGTCAGAGCCGCGATGTGCAAAGGCTGCCAGACCTGTTTTAAGCGTTGTCTGTTCGGAGCAATCGAAATGGTCCCGGTGCCGGCCTCCAAAAAGCTGGTGGCTAAAGTGAACAATGATAAATGCCTTGGGTGCGGTGTTTGCGTGGTAGGCTGCAAACACCAGGCCATGCTCTTTGAGCTGGTCAGGCCACCCAGCTTCATTCCCCCCAAACCCAATTTCGGAGCGCCGATGGTGTTCAGTACTCTCTAGCTTTTGTCCATCATCAGTTTGGCGTGGATTCCCAGCCCCCCACAGACATGGCAGTAGTCAACAGGATCGGCGTCCGTGTCCCTGCCGGTGCCGTTGCACCTGGTACAGGTGCAGAAATCCTGACGATCGGCCTCAATATCCACGACACCAACGCCGTCACAGGCGGGACAGCGCTCGAAATTCATGGAATTCATGGTAGCCGGGTTTACCCCTGTACCGGTACAGAAGGCACAGTCCTTTTTAAAGGGACCGGTTTGAACCACCTCATAGTCTTGATCCATGTAGTCCGAAAGTAAAGGATCGTGCATCAGTTCCCTCTTCGCGGCAGCAGCCGTTCCCGTCCGGCAGGTTTATTTTTTCCTATCTCAGCAGCATTATAGCATCTACCCGCCGCCGTCATCATCCTTTACCCTCTGAAAAGATTCCTGGTCCTACGGGTTGACAGACGTATATATTAATATTACTATGGTTTCATAGTATTTATACATTATTCTTGTACGTATGGAGGAAAAGAAGCATGGACAACAGCAAATACGGAAAATATTTTCTGAGCTACAGCGGAGAGCAAAAATTCCCCCTGGGCGATATCCTGGCCAAATTCGATGACAATACCGTAAAAGGCAGCAATGCCTATTTTCTGCACTGGGTAATGCCTGACACGGACATCAGCACGGACGCCTTCCAGATCGGGCATCCGCCGCATATCCATAAAGGGGCTGAACTCCTGTTCCACATCGGCGCAAATCCTGACGACCCGATGGACCTGGGAGCGGAAATCGAGTTCTCCATGGGTGAAGAAATGGAGAAACACATAATCAACCGGACTACGGTGGTCTATATTCCGCCCAATGTGGTCCATGC